>JANPAT010000414.1:0-11687 GCA_031430075.1 Chitinophagaceae bacterium
TCATTGTTGCACAAATGAAAAGCAATGAACAAAAACTTTATGTTGTTAAAAAAATGCCACAGGGCATCAATACAACTCAGCATGGTCAAAACACCGCTCCTTATGTAATTAATAATAAATTATTTTTTACATCATCAAGACCAGATACATTATCAGTAAACATGCAAAAGAAAGTTATTCATCATAACGATTTGTTTACCACAGATAATGGAATGACTGCTGAAAAATTAAACTTACCTTCTGCTGATGGCATGCATCAAGGAAGTGCATGTTTTACAGCAAATGCTAAAACTGCATTTTTTACAAGATGGCCAATTAAAGGAACAAAAATTGCTGCAATTTATCAAAGTAATTTATCTGATAAAGGTTGGTCTGAACCTCTTAAATTAAATTCTGATATTAACGTTGAAGGCTTTAGTAGTCAGCAACCAAGTATTTCAACTGATGGAAAATATTTTCTTTATGCTTCAAACAAACCTGGTGGAAAAGGAAAATTCGATATTTGGTATGCAATTATAAACGAAGATAAAATTGGATCTTCCATAAACTTAGGAGAGCCTATAAATAGTACAGACGATGAAACAACACCTTTCTATCATGCTCCAAGTCAACAAATAGTAATTTCATCTTTAGGAAGAATTGGAATGGGTGGTTATGATTTATTTGTAAGCAAAGGAAGTTTTGGATCTACATGGTCTGAACCTAAAAACCTAGGTTACCCTATCAACTCACAAAAAGATGAACAATACTTTTTTAGTAATGATGATAAATTTTTATTAAGAAATTTTTACATGAGCAGCGATAGAGGTAGTGAATGTTGTTTAGAATTGTTTGCTGCAAACAAATTAATTAAAAAATGGGTTACTGGAAAAGTGGTAAATAGTAAAACAGGAGAGCCTGTTGAAAATGCGAATATTAGTATTGCTAATGATGCTGGTGTTACTTTACCAAATGTAAGTACAGATGATAAAGGAATTTATTTTATAGAATCTGATCCTTTCAATTCTTTTAAAGGACTTGCAACTAAAGATAAATTTGAGCCTTCAAATAAAGAGATTGTTGCAGATTTTAATATTGATACTTTAACTTTAAGTGATTGGATGATGATTCCAATTCCACCACCTCCATCACCACCTCCTCCTGTAATCACTGAAGAAAAACCATTAATAGTAAGATTTGATTTTGATTCATCAAACATTTTAGATGAATACAAAGAAAGCTTAGATTCTTTAGCTGCAATGATGAATAGAGAAACAAATATGTATGTTGAAATTGGTGGTTATACCGACCAAAAAGGCGGAGAAAAATATAACTTAAACCTCTCTCAACGTCGTGCAGATGCTGCTAAAGTTTATTTAATTAGTAAATACAGCATTGATGAGAAACGTTTATCTACTAAGGGTTATGGCAAATGTTGCCCAATTGAAACTGAAACAGATACTAATGGTAATGATAAACCAGAGGCAAGAGCAATTAATAGAAGATTAGAATTTAAATTGCTGCTGAAAAAACAAGTCCCCATTCAACCTTAAACAAAAAAACTCCTTGAAAATTCAAGGAGTTTTTTTTATAATAATTGATGTAGCATTTTTTTTAATTCTAAAATTCCTTCAGTAGCAGAAGCTTCAATTGATTTTATATTTTGAACAGAAGTTGTAAGAGGAACTTTTTTATCAATAATAAATTTTGGAATATTTCTTTGAGCATAATGTATTAAAGATGCTGCAGGATAAACTTGTAAGGAAGTTCCAATTACTACAAAAATATCTGCAGCTTCAACAATTGGAATGGCTTTTTCTAACATAGGAACTTCTTCTTCGAACCAAACAATATGTGGTCTTAATTGTTCATCATCATCTGCAACATCTCCTAAATTAATATCATCTCTTATTTCATAAATTGTATTCAAATTTCTTACACTTCGCATTTTAAAAATTTCGCCATGCAAATGAAGAATGTTTGTGCTTCCTCCTCTTTCATGTAAATCATCAATATTTTGAGTAATAATGGTAACTTCAAAATCTTTTTCCAGTAAACCTAATTCTATATGAGCAGCATTTGGCAATGCTTTTGCAACATCTTTTCTTCTCATATTATAAAAGTCTAACACTAGTTGTGGGTTTGCAGAAAAACCTCTTGGTGTAGCTACTTCATACACGTTATAACCCTCCCATAATCCATCAGCATCTCTAAAAGTTTTTAGTCCACTTTCTGCACTGATGCCTGCACCTGTTAAAACCACAAGTTTGGGTTTTCTCTTTTGCATATAAATAATTTGAAATTACAAAGATGAAGCTTGTTGAATAAGCCAATCAATTGCTAATCTATAACCTTCTAACCCAAAACCACTCATTACTGCTTTGGCTTTTTCAGAAACAAAAGAATGCCTACGATATTCTTCTCTCGAAAAAATATTTGAAATATGCACCTCAACTACTGGTGCTTGAATTGCAGCAACTGCATCTGCAATAGCTACAGAAGTATGACTATAACCTGCAGGATTTAAAACAATACCTTGAGTTGAAAAACCTACACGCTGAATTTCATTAATGATTTCTCCTTCAATATTACTTTGAAAATAGGTTAATTGAACTAAAGTAAAATGTTGTTGAAGCTCTTTAAAATAATCTTCGAAAGATTGATTACCATATATATCAACTTCTCTGGTTCCAAGAAGATTAAGATTGGGTCCATTGATAATATGAATATTCATGTTGTAAAATTAGTTCATTAAAGCAATAAAATCGTCAAACAAATACCTGCTGTCATGTGGGCCAGGTGTAGCTTCAGGATGATATTGAACACTAAAAGCTGGTTTGTTTTTTAATTTGATTCCTTCAATACTATTATCATTCAAATTCACATGAGTAATGATGATATTACTGTTATTTTTTACAGCTTCTGGCTCAATTCCAAATCCATGATTTTGTGTGGTAATTTCACTTTTGCCAGTAATAATATTTTGTACAGGATGATTTAAACCTCTATGCCCATGATGCATTTTATAAGTAGGAATATCATTTGCCAAAGCCAATAATTGATGCCCTAAGCAAATACCAAAAGTTGGTTTTTCTTCTTTCAAAATTTCTTTAATTGTTTCAACTGCATAAGGCATTGCAGCAGGATCTCCAGGACCATTAGAAATAAAATACCCCGATGGATTAAAAGCTTTTAATTCAGCAGCGGTTGTTTTTGCAGGAAATACTTTTACATAAACGCCTCTCTCTATCAAACAATTTAAAATATTTTTTTTGATCCCAAAATCTAACACTGCAACTTTATGTTTAGCACTTTCATCTCCTAATGTATAAACCTCTTTTGTACTAACAGTGCTTGCCAATTCTTGTCCATTCATATCAGGGCAAGTATTTAATAATTTCTGCAATTCTGTTACATCAAAAATTTCTGAAGAGATAATACAATTCATAGCTCCTTTGGTTCTTACATGAATTACTAAAGCCCTTGTATCAACCCCATCAATGGCAACAATATTATTTTTATTTAAATAAGAAAGCAAATTATCATCAGCTTGAGCTCTGCTATAAATTTCTTCTAAATTTTTGCATATTAGTCCTTTAATTTTTACATTACTACTTTCAACATCAGTTAGCTTTGTACCATAGTTTCCAATATGTACATTGTTCATAATTAAAACCTGCCCACTATAACTTGGATCTGTAAAAACTTCCTGATAACCTGTCATTCCAGTATTAAAACAAAGCTCTCCCATTGAAGTACCTTTTGCTCCAAATTGAAAACCATGTAAAAGCGTACCATCGTTTAATAATAAAATTGCTGGTTGTTTAGACTGAATCATGAACTGTAAATTATAATGCTGCAAAATAAACTAATTCCAATTAAAAAATAATCTCAAAATACATAAAGTAACAATAAGTTATTTTCAAGCTTTACATTTGTAGTGATATTAATTACCTAATACAGATAATTATCAAATTTGATGAAGATTCTTATAAAAAAAGCTGAGATTATAGATAAAAATAGTGTTCATCATCAACAAATGAAAGATATTTTAATTGTTGATGGAGTGATTGCTAAAATTGATCATGATATAGAAGATGATGAAGCTCAAATTTTTGAACATACGAATTTAAAATTATCGGTTGGTTTTGTTGATATTTTTACAAAAATTGGAGAACCAGGTTTTGAACAAAATGAAACTTTAGAAACTGCTGCCCAAGCTGCTCAATTTGGTGGATTTACCAGAATGTTTATTTTACCAAACACCAATCCAACCATTTCTACACAAAGTCAAGTAAATTATATAAAAGAAAAATCGAAAAATTTACCTGTTCACATACATCCTGTAGGAGCTATTTCTAAAAATACAGAAGGCAAAGAATTAGCTGAAATGTATGATATGTTTAATAATGGTGCCATTGCATTTTCAGATGGTGATCAACCAGTTCAATCAGCAGCGTTATTTTTAAAAGCACTTCAATATGTAAATAGTTTTAATGGAATTCTTATTCAACAACCCATTGAAAAAAGTTTTTCAAAATTAGGAAGTATGAACGAAGGAATTGTTTCAACACAATTAGGCATACAAGGCATTCCAAGTTTTGCAGAAGCATTGATGATTAAAAGAGATATAGAACTTTTAAGATATGCTAAAGGAAAATTACATATAACCGGAGTTTCAACAGCTAATGGTATTAGACTCATTACTGAAGCTAAAAAAGAAGGATTAAATATTACTTGTAGTGTTGCTCCACATCATTTAATATTTTGTGATGAAGATGTAATGAATTACGAAACAAATTTGAAAGTTAATCCTCCTCTCAGAACAAAAAAAAATATGATGGCATTAAGAAATGCATTTCAATCTGGAATGATTGACTGTATTGCATCTCATCACATTCCGTTGCATGCGGATGATAAAGATTGTGAATTTGATAAAGCCAGTTTTGGAATGATCAATTTACAAACAGTATTTCCAATTTTATCGAATTTATTTCAAAATGCACTGATGAGTCAAATTATAGATTCTTTAAGCTACAACGCAAGAATTATTTTTAATTTACCAAATTATAAAATTGAAGTTGGTGAAAATGCTGAACTAACTTTATTTAGTACAAATGACGAGTTTATGCTAACAAAAGAAAACAACAAAAGCAAATCATCAAACTCAGCTATTTTCAATAAAAATTTAAAAGGTAAAATATTGGGTACAGTAAATAAAGGCCAGCTTTTTATTAATTAACATGCAACAAAAAACACATATTCAAAAAGGATTAGTAATAGCAGCTATTCTAATTATTTTTAAAGCAATAACCCATTTTACACATACTTCTTTTGCAGAATGGACAGTATTTGTTTTTGGATTAATTATAGTATTATCTGTAGCAATTTCTGTTCAATTGTATAAAAAAGAAAATAATTTTGATTTTAAGTTTACAGAACTTTTCTCCTATGGTTTCAAGGTTACTGCAGTTATTGCCTCTATTTATTTTATATTTATTTTTTTAGAAACTAAATTGTTCTTTCCAGATTATATAAATGAAAGACTTTTAAAAAGTATTGAACAAATAAAACAAAGTGGTTTAATAGATCAAAAAACTTTTGAAGAAAATGTTGAGCAATCTATGGCATTAGGAAAAAAAGTAGAAACTTATAAGTACTTTGCAGGTACAATGATGAGTATTTTATTTTTAGGTGTTTTAGGCTCTGTACTTGGGTCGGTATTTTCAAAAACAAAAGCAACAAACTAATATATGGATGTATCAATCATCATACCTCTTTTTAATGAAGATGAATCTTTACCAGATTTATGTAATTGGATAACTAAAGTAGTTAATGAAAATAATTTAAGCTATGAAGTAATTTTAATAGATGATGGAAGTACTGATAATAGTTGGAATGTGATTTCCAATATTTCATCGGCAAATCAAAATATTAAAGGTATTCGCTTTCAAAGAAATTATGGTAAAAGTGCAGCTTTAAATGAGGGTTTTAAAGCATCAATTGGTGATGTAATTATTACTATGGATGCTGATATGCAAGATAGCCCAGATGAAATTCCATCATTACTGAAGATGATTAATGATGGCAACTTTGATATAGTTAGTGGATGGAAGAAAAAACGTTATGACAATACCTTAACAAAAAATATTCCGTCGAAAATATTTAATGCAGCTGCTAGAATGAGTAGTGGTATTAAATTACACGATTTTAATTGTGGCTTAAAAGCATACAAACAAAATGTGGTGAAAAACATTGAAGTGTATGGAGAAATGCACAGATATATTCCTGTTATTGCAAAATGGAATGGTTTTAAAAAAATTGGAGAAAAAATTGTAGAACACAGACCAAGAAAATTTGGTATAACAAAATTTGGTTGGGAAAGATTTATTCATGGTTTTTTAGATTTAGCCACAATAAATTTTGTAAGCAAATTCGGAAAAAGGCCCATGCACTTTTTTGGCTTGTATGGTACAATTTGTTTTATGATTGGTTTTTTTATGAGTATTTATTTAATCATTGCTAAGATGATGGACACACATTTTGCTTTAACCAATAGACCAGCTTTTTTTATTGCAATGGTGGTTATGATTATCGGTATGCAACTATTCTTAACAGGCTTTATTGCCGAATTAATATCAAGGAATTCCGCAACAAGAAACGAATATCTCATTGCACAAAAGATAGGACTTTAATTAAATTTATTTTTGCAATCATCAACAAAAAATATTGTAATTATAGGCTCTGCATATCCACTTAGAGGTGGTGGCATTGCTACATTTAATGAAAGATTGGCCAAACAATTTCAAGATGAAGGCCATCGAGTAACCATCTATTCTTTTTCTTTACAATACCCAAGTTTTTTGTTTCCTGGCAAATCGCAATATTCAAATGAAGATGCCCCAAGGAATTTAAATATTCTTTCAAGTATTAATTCAATCAATCCTTTTAACTGGATAAAAATTGGATTGCAATTAAAAAAACTACAACCAGAAATCATTGTTGTAAGATATTGGTTACCTTTTATGGGTCCGTGTTTTGGAACAATTTTACGAATAGCCAAAAAAAATCATTACAGTAAAATAATTTGTATTGCCGATAATATTATACCTCATGAAAAACGATTAGGCGATGATGCGTTTACAAAATATTTTGTAACACCAATTGATGCTTTTATTTGTATGAGTAAAAATGTTTTAGCCGATGTTAAGCAATATTCAACAAAGCCAACCTCACTCGTTCCTCATCCATTGTATGATAATTTTGCTGAAATTATTTCTACATCAGAAGCAAGAATAAAATTACATATCAACCAAAATAAAAATATTCTCTTATTTTTTGGATTTATTAGAAAGTATAAGGGTCTTGACCTTTTACTAGAAGCCTTACACATTATAAAAGCAAAACAAAGTATTCCTAATTTAGAACTTTTAATAGCAGGAGAATTTTACGATGACAAAAAAGTGTATGATGATTTAATAAAAAAATTAGCACTAGAAAATGATGTTATTATACATGCTGAATTCATTTCAAACGCTGATGTAAAATATTATTTCTGTGCTGCTGATTTTGTAATTCAACCCTATAAAAATGCTACACAAAGTGGGGTTACTCCATTAGCATACCATTTCGAAAAGCCCATGTTAGTAACTAATGTTGGTGGTTTGCCAGACTTAGTTCCTAACAAAATAACTGGTTTAATTGCTGAACCTAATTCGGTAGATATTGCTAAAAAAATAGAAGAATTGTTTACATTTGAGAAAGGATATTTTGAAGAAAATATTAAAGTAGAAAAGAAAAAATACAACTGGAGTAATTTAACTTCCTGTATTTTAAACCTGTCGGTAACCGACCAAAATTAAAATCTAATGCCAATTTATAATATCATTACAAAAAATACCACTGAAAAATTAGGATATGAATTTATTAAAGATGAATTTTTACCCAAAGGCAAGAATGAATATTATTTAATAAATCAACAAGAAAGAAGTGGAAGAAAATATAGAAAAGTAACAAAACAAGAAATTAACATCTTAGAACAAAACAAAAACACACATAATAATTGGAACGATTTTTTAGTAGTTGAAAATTTCAATCCTAATTTAATAATTAATAACGATTTTTTTGGGCTTATCAGAATTGGAAAACTCGAAACCCTAACGCTTTCCTTTAGTGAACTTACCACCCCAGTTGGTTTATATAATTCTACCATTGTAAGTTGCGATTTTGGCGACAATGTTGCAATTAATAATGTGAATTATATTTCACATTATATAGTTGGTGATGAAGTTATTTTAATTAATGTAAATGAAATTGTAACGAGCAACAAAGCTAAGTTTGGCAATGGTGTTGTAAAACAAGGCGAGGAAGAATCACATAGAGTTTGGTTAGAAGTTTGTAACGAAAATGCAGGGAGAAAAATTTTGCCATTCAATGGAATGCAGCCTGGTGATGCATATTTATGGAGTAAATATAGAGATGATAAATTGTTACTTGAAAAACTTACAGAATTAACTGAAAAAAAATTCACCACAATTAGAGGTTTTTATGGTAAAATAGGTAATAGAACTATTATCAAAAACTCAAAAAGCATAAAAGATTGCTGGATTGGTGAAGATGCTTACATTAAAGGTGTAAATAAATTAAAAAACCTAACTATTAATTCAGGTAATGGTGAAGGAAGAACACAAATTGGAGAAGGTTGCGAATTGGTAAATGGAATAATTGGTTATGGGTGTAGAATATTTTATGGTGTAAAAGCCGTTCGTTTTATTACAGCAAATCATTCACAACTAAAATATGGTGCAAGATTAATTAATTCATATCTTGGATATAATTCAACTATCTCTTGCTGTGAAGTATTGAATTCATTAATATTTTCTTTTCATGAACAACACCACAACAACTCATTTCTTTGTGCAGCTTTAGTTTTAGGTCAAAGTAATTTAGCTGCTGGTTCAACTATTGGCAGCAATCACAATTCTCGTGGTGCAGATGGTGAAATTATTGCTGGGCGTGGGTTTTGGCCAGGTTTATGTGTTAGCTTAAAACACAATTCTATTTTTTCGAGCTTTACCATAATTGCAAAAGGCGATTATAGTACTGAGCTCAATATTAAAATTCCATTTTCGCTAGTATCACTTGATTTAAGTAATGATAAATTAATGATCATGCCTGCATATTGGTTTATGTACAATATGTATGCACTTGAACGTAATGCATGGAAATATTTAGATAGAGATAAAAGAACTGAAAAAATACAGCATTTAGAAACTCATTATTTAGCTCCAGATACTATTAATGAAATATTAGATGCTATTATACTTCTAGAAGAATTAACTGGTCAATGTTGGCATAAAAAAAATAACATTAAAAATAATAATAAGGAAACAAATATTGCAAAAGGCAAATTGCTTTTTGCCGAAAGAAATAAAATTTGCAATACCTTAGAAGTTGATGGTGGCATTTTTGAAAACGCAAAACGACTAACAATAATTGCAAAAGCATTAGAAGCATATTATACTTTTAAAAAAGTAGTTCAGTTCTATATTACCAATGTAATCATTGACTTTATTGAAAAAGAAAATAGTTCAACGATGAATTCAGTTTTTAAAATTCAAACTCCTAATAAAAAAATAGAATGGTTGAATATAGGAGGTCAATTAATGTTGAAAGAAGATGTGGAGACTTTAAAGAAAAGAATAAAGACAAACAAAATAAAATCTTGGGATGCAATTCATGATTATTATCAAACATGCAATAAAAAATATCATCATGATAAATTAGCACATGCATTAGCAACTTATCAAAATAGTTCATCGAATAAAAAATTAAATAAGCAAAGCTTCAATTCTTTACTTGACCAATCAATAGTTACAAAAAAATGGATGGTAAAAAATATTGAATCATCTCGCCAAAAAGACTATGCCAACGAATTTCGGAAAATGGTTTATGATAATGAAGATGAAATGAAACAAGTATTAGGAAATGTAAATGAAAATAGCTTTATCAAAGAACAAAAAAAAGAATTATTAATATTTATTGAAAAAGTTGAACAAGTAAAATTGAAGTTTAAACTGAAATAAATTATGGAACAAACTACTTTAGGTATTGGCACCAGATTACAACATACAAATTTTGGTCAAGGTGTAATTGTGGGTGTAAAATATGCAACTTATTTAATTACATTTATACTGCATGGCACAAAAGAAATTGATAAAAATGATCCTAATTTAGATGAAATTATAGAAGATAATATTAGCACTGAACTTGAAACTACATCTGAAGTTGAGAAATCATTATTGAAAATTTTACAAATGTGGGGAGGCTTAACCGAAAAAGTGCATTTGGGTGAACGCTGGCAAAAAGGTGTTATGAGTTTGCAACCCTTTGATAAATCATTAAAGCCAAAAGAAATTCCGATTGAAGATTTTTTTCACAAAATTGTAATGCTTAGAGATCGTTTAAGAGTTCTTGAACAAAATATAAACAGTAACAAAAAATTAACCGACGAAGAAAAAGTTAATCTTCAACAATATATTACCCGTTGTTATGGCTCTTTAACAACCTTCAATGTGTTGTTTAAAAATAAAGAAGATTGTTTTGTGGGAGATAAAAGTGGTAAAGAAGATTAATAACTATTTTCTATAAATAGTTGTTGGTGCAGCTTGTGCAGCAGCATATAAAACAATATCGGCTATTGTTACATTTTTTGGTGATTGAATGGCATACAATATAGCATCGGCAACATCTTTAGGCTGTATAGGATCAAAGCCTTCATACACTTTTTTTGCTCTTTCTTCATCGCCTTTAAATCGAACAACAGAAAAATTTGTTTCAACTGCACCAGGTGCAATATTGGTAATCTTAATTCCATGTTGAGTTAAATCTAAACGCATGCCTTCACTAATAGCTTCTACAGCTTTTTTACTGGCACAATACACAGCTCCATTTTGATAAGTATATTTTCCTGCAACAGAACTAATATTAACAATATGACCTTGTTTTCTTTCAACCATTAATGGCATAATGATTTTAGAAACATATAACAACCCTTTTACATTACTATCAATCATCAAATCCCAATCTTCTACATCACCATTTTCAATGGAAGACAATCCATGAGCATTACCTGCACAATTCACCAAAATATCTATATGTTTCCATGCAGTATTCAAACTATTGATTGAAGATGCTACTGCTACCTTATCTCTCACATCAAATTGTAAAGTTGTAACTTTTACAGAAGTTGAAAACTCATTTTCAATTTTGTCTAATTGCTTTTATCACTGGTGCTACATCTGGCATTGGTTATGCTACTGCTAAAATATTTGCAGCAAATGGTATTGATTTAATTCTTTGCGGAAGAAATAAAAAACAATTAGAAAAAATCGAAAAAGAATTATCATCTTTTGCAAAAGTTACCACTTTAAATTTTGATGTTAGAGATAAAGAAACAGTAAAATCTTCTATCAATAGTTTGAGTGCTGAATGGAAACAGATTGATATTTTAGTGAATTGTGCAGGTAATGCACATGGGTTGTCCTCTATTGAAAATGGTGATGTAGAAGATTGGGATATGATGATTGATGGCAATGTAAAAGGATTGTTATATGTTTCTAAATTCATCATGCCATTAATGGTTGAAAGAAAACAAGGTCATATTGTTAATATTAGTTCTGTTGCAGGAAAATATACTTATCAAAATG
>JANPAT010000415.1:0-8146 GCA_031430075.1 Chitinophagaceae bacterium
AATTGAAAATATGGGTGCTCAAATGGTGAAAGAAGTAGCATCTAAAACTGCAGATATTGCAGGAGATGGTACAACGACTGCAACTGTTTTAGCTCAATCTATCATTAGTGAAGGATTGAAAATGGTTGCTGCTGGTGCAAATCCAATGGATCTAAAAAGAGGAATTGATAAAGCAGTTTCTTTAGTTGTTGAAAATTTAAGAGGTCAATCTCAAACTGTTGGTAACGACAGTAAAAAAATTCAACAAGTAGCTACAATCTCTGCTAACAATGACGAAACAATCGGTAAATTAATTGCCGAAGCTTTTGTAAAAGTTGGTAAAGTAGGGGTAATTACAGTCGAAGAAGCTAAAGGAACAGATACTACTGTTGATATTGTTGAAGGTATGCAATTTGATAGAGGATATATTTCTCCATACTTTGTAACTAACAGCGAAAAAATGCAAGCTGAATTGCAAAATCCTTACATATTAATTTATGATAAGAAGATCTCTGCAATGAAAGATATTTTGCAAATTCTTGAAAAAGTAGCTCAAAGTGGTCGTCCTTTAGTAATTATTGCTGAAGATTTAGAAGGCGAAGCATTAGCAACATTAGTAGTAAACAAATTACGTGGAACTATTAAAGTAGCAGCTGTTAAAGCACCTGGTTTTGGAGATAGAAGAAAAGAAATGTTAACTGATATTGCTATCTTAACTGCAGGTACTGTTATTAGTGAAGAATTAGGTCATAAATTAGAAGCTGCAGATTTAACTTTCTTAGGTCAATGTGCTTCTATTACAATTGATAAAGACAATACAACTATTGTTGGTGGTAAAGGAACTAAAAAAGATATTTTAGGTCGTGTAAATCAAATTAAAGCTCAAGTTGAAAATACAACTTCAGATTACGATAAAGAAAAATTGCAAGAGCGTTTAGCTAAATTAGCTGGTGGTGTTGCAGTTCTTTATGTTGGTGCTGCTACAGAAGTTGAAATGAAAGAAAAGAAAGATAGAGTAGATGATGCTTTACATGCAACAAGAGCTGCTGTTGAAGAAGGGATTGTTCCAGGTGGTGGAGTTGCCTATATCAGAGCAATTGAAGCTTTAGAACCTAAAGTTAAAGGTCAAATTGCTGATGAACAAACTGGTATGGCAATCGTTCGTAGAGCTTTAGAAGAACCTATTCGTTGTTTAACTTCAAATGCAGGTATTGATGGTTCAATAGTTGTTCAAAAAGTTAAAGAAGGTAAAGGAGATTTTGGCTTTAATGCAAGAACTGAAGTTTATGAAAACTTATTTAAAGCTGGTGTTATTGATCCAACTAAAGTAAGTAGAGTAGCTTTAGAAAATGCAGCTTCAATTGCTGGTATGTTATTAACTACAGAGTGTGTAATTGCTGATAAACCAGAACCTAAAGGTGGTGCTATGCCTCCTATGCATGGTGGTGGAATGGGCGATATGGGATATTAATAAATAATGTTGAATTTTAAATGATGGATGTTGAATTCATCAGAAAATATAAAAAGTCCTGAATAGAAATATTCGGGACTTTTTTTTGAATTTAATTTTCGAATTGACTTAATTTATTTTTTATTGAATTCAATTCTTCTTGTAATGCTTCTATCTTATTTAATAAATGAAAAACAATATCAACACTTTCAATATTTATATTAAGTTCATCAACCAATCGTATAATTTTTTCAATGTCATTTATTTTTTCTTGATGAATAAAACTAATGTCATCAATTGTATCCAGGTGTATAATCCCATATTCATTTAATGAAATAAAAAAAGAATGCTCAACATGATAATGAGTGCAAAGTTGCTCAATAGGAATTAAGTTTTCTTTATTCATGATTTCTTAATTTAGAAAGTTCAGTAAATAATTCTTTTTCTTTTGTAGTAAGATTTGTGGGCAATTTTATTTGATAAGTAATAATTAAATCTCCAAATGTTCCCTCTTTTTTATATATAGGAAACCCTTTGCCAGTAAGCTTTACCTTGGTTCCACTTTGAGTTTCTGGCTTTACTGTTAATTTAACTTTTCCATCAAAAGTCTCCACAGTAACATCACCTCCTAATAATGCTGTATATAAATCAAGCTCAACAACAGAAAATAAATTATCATCAACTAGTTTAAATGTGGTATCATTTTTTATTTTAAATGTTAAAAATAAATCACCATTTGGTCCACCATTAATACCTTCACTACCTTTTCCAGTTATTTTAATTTTTTGTTCATTCTTAATTCCTGCAGGTATTGTTATCCTTATATTTTTTCCATTAACAGTTAAAATTTGTTGATGTGTTTTATAAGCCTCCCGAATGTTTAGATGTAATTCTGCATTAAAATCTTGACCTTTAAATTTTACATTATTTGATTTTGTTGATGAACCTCCAAAAAATGATTCAAAAAAATCAGAATAATGGCTTTCATTAAAACTTTCATTTTGTGTGCTTCTACTTCTTTGGTGCTTAGCTTGCTCAAATTGTTCAGAATGCTTCCAATCTTTTCCATAAGCATCATACTTTTTTCTATTTTCTGGGTCACTCAAAACTTCATTTGCTTCATTTATTTCCTTGAATTTTTTTTCAGCTTCTTTATCATTAGGATTTAAATCGGGGTGATACTTTCTTGCCAATTTTCTATAACTTTTTTTTATTTCATCTGGCGTAGCTTTTTTATCAATATCCAATAATTTATAGTAATCTATATACGACATTAATTTTCAATTTATATTATTTATTACTTTTGGATTAAAGGTATAATTTATATCAGTTAGTTTTTTAATAATTAAAAACATTACTTGCTATCTACTATTTTTGCCTAAATATCTTTTCATGCAAAGAGACACACAGGTTTTTAATTTAATACAACAAGAGTTAGAACGCCAAAGAAGAGGAATTGAATTAATTGCTTCAGAAAACTTTACTTCTATACAAGTTATGCAAGCTATGGGCAATGTAATGACTAATAAATATGCTGAGGGATATCCTGGAAAAAGATATTATGGAGGTTGTGAAATTGTAGATCAAACTGAGCAATTAGCAATTGATAGATTAAAACAAATTTTTAATATTGAATATGCCAATGTTCAACCACACAGTGGTGCACAAGCTAATGCTGCATTAATGTTAGCAGTTTTACAACCTGGCGATGCTATTTTGGGATTAGATTTAAGTATGGGTGGTCATTTAACACATGGAAGTGCTGTAAATTTTAGTGGTAAATTATATCAACCACATTTTTATGCTGTTGTTAAAGAAACAGGTTTGATTGATTATGATATGTTAGAATCGCAAGCCAGAAAAGTAAACCCTAAATTAATTATTTGTGGTGCTAGTGCTTATAGCAGAGATATAGATTATAAAAGAATAAGAGCTGTTGCTAACGAAGTTGGAGCTTTGGTTTTAGCAGATATTGCTCATCCTGCAGGTTTAATAGCAAAAGGATTATTATCTAGCCCATTTGAACATTGTCATTTTGTTACTTCTACTACACATAAAACTTTACGTGGCCCAAGAGGAGGCGTTATTATGATGGGTAAAGATTTTGAAAATCCTTTTGGTCAAACTGATAATAAAGGCAATGTAAAGATGATGAGCAATTTAATTGATATGGCTGTGTTCCCTGGCACTCAAGGTGGTCCTTTAGAACATGTAATTGCTGCTAAAGCAATTGCATTTGGAGAAATTTTATCTGATGAGTTTACAGTTTACATGAAACAAGTTCAACAAAATGCACAAGTGATGGCTAATGAATTTGTTCAACTTGGTTATAATATAATTAGTGGTGGAACTGATAATCATTTAATGTTAATTGATTTAAGAAATAAAGATATTAGTGGTAAAAAAGCTGAACGTGTTTTAGGTGAAGCTGATATTACTGCCAATAAAAACATGGTTCCTTTCGATGATAAAAGTGCTTTCATTACGAGTGGAATTCGATTTGGTGTTGCAGCTATTACCACAAGAGGTATGACAGAAGATGATATGAAATTTGTAGTTAATGCAATTGATACCGTTTTAATGAATGCAGATGATGAAAGTAATATTGCAACTGTAAAGTCATCGGTTAATGAATATATGACACAATTTAAACTTTATCCTGAGTGGTAAAAAACAAAAATTATGATTCAAAGAAAACAAAGTTTGTGGTTATTATTATGTGTAATAGTAGCAGCTCTTTCAATTAAATTGCCATTTTTTACTGGTAATATTATTGCTACCGATGGGGTAAAAACTTATAAAATTTTAGATGCACAATACAATTTAATAATTTTAATAATCACAATTGTTATTGCCTCGTTCTCATTATTTACCATTTTTTTATATAATGAACGAAAACGTCAAATGCTGTTTAGTTTTCTTGCCCTGCTAATTTCGTTTTTATTAATATTTCTATATTACAAGCAAACTCAACTTTTTTTAGATGGAACTTTAAGTATTACTTCATTACTTGTTTTCATTATTCCTGTTACTTTAATATTTGCTTTTGTTGGAATTTATAATGATGAAAAGCTGATAAAAAGTGTAGATAGAATTCGTTAATTTAAGCTCTCCGATATATTTATTTAAAATAAAATGTGAATAACCTTAAACAAAAATTTTGAGTTATTCACATTTTTGTTTAATTTAGCTTATTATTAAAAAATCCCAACCTATGATTTCCCACTTTTAGGCATTTGCCTTTAATATCAACTTCTATTATTAAGTTGATATTCCATAGAATGGAAACCGTTACCTTATTTAAGGGATTTTGTATAATTTAAAAGAGTAGTTACTTTATGTAACTATCCAAACCCGTTTATGAAAACAACTCTATCAAAACTTAGTGTTTTTATTTTATTGTTATTGGTAGCCTCTTGTGCTAGAAAAGCCTCAGTTTACTCCGATATTTTTTCTCCAAAATTTATCAGCGAATCTTTTCATCATGATTTAATTGAAGATAAAAGTGAGGTTACAAATAAACAAGTAGCAGATATCGGTAGTAATTTTGGTTCTTTCACAAATAATAGAACTGCTTCGTTTAACAATTCAAATGGAGTTTCTGCTTCGGCATACGCTTCTGTAACAATTATTGACCCTGCTGCACTTTCTCAATCAGGAGAATTGGTATTTGGAAAAATTTCATTGAAAAATTTAAAAAATAAGTTTGTTAGTTTTAATGAAATTGGATCAAGTTATCAAAGATTGTTATTGCCTAATTTATATTCGAATGCTGCACAAAAGATGGCTGAATTTAGTGTTGAAGGAGGAGTTTATAGGGCTTTAGATATTACAATATCCAAACAAATTTCTTTATACCATCAGAATGGTAATGATGTATTAGTTGCTTTTATTCAAACAAAAAATAGTTCTAATAAAAACAATAACTTAGATAACTTTAAGTTCACTATTGATAGTAAAGTACATTTTAATGCACTTTCGGTTCCTGGCTATTATAGTTCAAAAGATTTTGCTGTAACTGTAAATTATAATTAATTTAGTTTTAAAGAGTTTTCAGCTAATTTTTTTGTTTGGCTACCATTATCAAAGTAAATAACTTCAAGCTTTCCAGAATGCCAATCTATTGTTTTACTATCATCTAATTTTAAATTAATTTCTCGTGATACATTGGGAGTATAAACTGCTAATCCTTTTATCAATGCTACTCTTGTGGCTGCATCAGAGTTCGAAATATAATTAACTACCACATCTCCATAAGAAGAAATATTACCTGTTCTATTCAATTTAAATTTAATAAAAGGCTCTTTTTCTGGAGTAAAATGTAAACCTATATCTGCAATATTCATTTCTAAAGTTGGATCGCCTTTTCTAATAATAATTGGTAATGTTAAGCCAAATATGGGAGTTATTTTAACCGAGATTCCCTCATCTTTTTTACTATTTTCTTCACCTAAGGCTCTATTATTATTTGGAATTCCCCTGAAATATAAATGAGATCTATATTCTCCATCTTCTAAACTATTGCTTTTTATTAATTGCACTTTTACCGATTGAGCTTCGTTTGGGGCTAAGGTAACACTACGAGGAAAAAATCTTAAATTATTGCTTGCAATTTTAAAAGTAGAATCTGGTTCGGTTATTTGCTCAAACTTTCCATCATCTGTCATTTTTATTTGAATAAAAGAAATTACATACGATGCAGAATCTGTACCTGTATTAGCGAGATTCAATTCTTCTGATCTTTTATTTCCTTCAAATACTACCCGCTTTGGTGTGATTAATAAATTACCCTGAGCAATTATATTTTCACTAATTAAACTTAAAATAATCATTAAACTAGTTAAAATTTTTGTTTTAACTAATACTTTCGAGTGCATTTTTTTTCCTGTCATATTATATTAAGAAACGAAAAAATAGTTTTATTAGTATTGTTCATAAACAAAAAAAGTGCTGAACTTATTCAGCACTTTTAATAAGATATGTATTGTTTTACTACTAGTTATAGTTAACAGTTACATTAAAAGCAGTTCCAGTTGTGTAAGCACCTGCAGCTTGAGCAGCAGCAACTGTTAATGTAGCACCAACTTTAAAAGTTTGAGTACCACTTGATAGTTGAGGTGTGCCTGCATTGTGGTTGAATGAAGTTGCGTTCATTGTTGCACCACCACCACTTTTAGTTAATACTACTGCAGAACTTGGTAAAGTAATGTCGTAGGTGTAAGCACCTTCTCCCAAAACTGTAAATTGTGCTGCTGTGACAGTACCATTTACCACAGGTAAAGTTACACCACCCGTTGTAGTTCTTGTACCTGCAGTAGCAAGAATTACAGTACCACCAGAACTTGTAACTGCAATGTTACCAAAATTCATGTCAACTTCTTTTGCAATGCTAATTGGTGTTACAATTGTTGCTGAAGCAGAAGCAGAAGCAGTAGCTTGTGCATTTGCATTAGTTACGAAAGCACTCATAACTAACAAAGACCCGATCACCTTGTTGATTCTTTTCATGTTTTTTGTTTTTTAGAATTTAATAGTTATCCCTAATAAATATTAAGTTCAATTAAAAGGTAGAACTATTGCTAGTATTGTAGAACTCGTGCTATTTTTATTTTTTTTAATTTAATTAGTTTAAATAAGTTAAAAAAAAGCTGAAGTTATTCAAGTATAGTGGTGTTTGAGCCAATTAATTGAATGTTAATATTGTCTATAATCTCTCCATCCTTAGTTGGTCTTATTTGAAATTTGATTTTAGATGTTGTGGATTTAAATTTTAATTTTTGTAGCTGTTTCTCATCAGATTCTATATAATAACTTCCAGGAGTTAATCCTAAATAACTAAAATATCCATCGGCTTCAGTTAATACTCTATTAACAAATTCCCCATTTGAATTAAAAATGTTTACAATAATTCTTCCAACTCCTTTATTTCCTTGGTTATTTTGTAAATTAACTTTTCCTGATACTTCTCCCATAACTAAAATAGGCACCTCAATTACTTTTAAATGATTAGGTTCTACAATTACTTTTATCGATGGATTTTTAACCTTCCATGCTATATTATCAAACGCATCTTTTTCAATATCAATAAAATAAGTATTATAAGCTTCAAGACCTACCACATTATAGTTTGAATCTTTTACATTTAAAACTGTTCTTCCTGCATTCACTTTAATACCTAGCGAGTTTACTTTAGGCTCACCAATATCTTTTTTTCCATTTGCATTAATATCTAGAAATGGCTGAATTATAAATCCACCTCTTCCAACATTATTTTGGTTGCTAGTGATGAATTTTTTTGAATCTTGATTATATAATAAAGAACCATTCAAAGCTTCGGTAAGCGTTACGTTATCTCTAGTTTTTCTTCCAAAAAAAGAGAACTGTGCAAATGAAAAATTGTATCTGAAACCCAAACTAAAAAAGTTTTCTTTTTTCACTAAATCTCTTTCAAAAGTGAAATTTAAAAAACCTTTTGTAGTAATATTTTTTTCGAATTCGCTTCTTATTCTAAGAAAATTATTTTGTGAATAATCATATTGTATTAAAGGTGTAAATCTAATGCCCTTGGGCAATCTGGTGGTAACAGATAAGTTACTGGTAAATATTTTTTGGGATGGATCGGTGTAACTTAAATTAGTAGCTAAATTTACACTTAAGTTTGATACAATGCTAGATATCATTAACTCTGCTGTATTAAAAGTTGTAGTTGGCAACACC
>JANPAT010000416.1:0-1686 GCA_031430075.1 Chitinophagaceae bacterium
TAACGTAACGGTTAATTATAACTAATTTGCTCAAGTACTTTTTCTTAAGCAACAACAAAGGGCTGCAATTGCAGCCCTTTCGCTATTTGAATAAAAATTTTATTTTTTTAATGATGATGATGATGCATTTTTTCTGCAAGAGCTTCCGCAGAAATTTTTTCTTCCTTAATGTTTACTTGTGCTTCTAATGTAGTAAACATTTTTTCTGTTTGTATTCTATAATAACTATCCTCAACAAATTTCTTATCTTTCATCATTCTGTTTACATAATCTTCAACCCAAGGTTGTGTCTCATCTAAAACTCCTGCACCCATATAACTGAATAATTGATTTTTTGCAAATGCTTTAATATCATCTGGCAACACATCAATTTTATTATCTGCTGCAATTTTACTACTAATTAAGGTCCATTTTAAACTATTAGAAAATGAAGGATATTCAGCTTCAGCTTCTTCAGCAGTTTTTGGTTTTTCACCTCCTTGTTGTAACCACCGTTTTAAAAAGCTATCAGGAAATTGAATAGAAGTATTGTCTAGTAAGGCATGATACAATTGATCGTGTAATTGATTTTTACTTTGAGCAGCATAGGCTGCAGCAATATCTTCTTCAATAGCTTTTCTACAATCTGCTTCAGTTTTAATCTCTTTATTTGGAAATGCAGCTGCAAAAAATTCTTCATTCATTTCAGCTTTTTCAACATGACCAATTTTACTAATAGTAAGGTTAAAATATTTTTCTAAAGAAGCAATATCTTCTTTGTTTAATCCTAAGTCTTGTGCAATAAACTCCAATTCTTTTTCATCAAAAACTTTGTTTAACTGAAAGTTTACGGTTTCATTTAAATTCTTTCCAATTAAACTAGTTCTAAAATTTTCTGTAAAATATTTAACTAAAAGCGAATTTGTTTTTGCAATGCCAGCTTCAATAATATTGCCTGTATCATCAGTTTCTACAAAATTTACATTTAAAACATTTTCTTCAGCAGCAATAGTTTCAAGTTCAGTCATTTTACCATGACGAGTTCTTAATTTTTCAACTTCTTCATCAATCAATTTATCTTCAATTGTTATTATGTATCGTGTAACTTTTAATGTTGAAGGATCAATAGCTAGCTCTGGCTTCAATCCAATTTCAAACGAAAAATTATAGTCAGTTGGATTATTTACATCAAGCTTATTTGTATCAAATTCTAATGGTAGGGGCTGAGCAAAAATATCGAGCTTTTCAGTTTCAACATAATCAAATAACTTTTTTTCAGCAAGCTTTACTACTTCATCTGTAAACACACCTTGACCATACATTTTTTTTACTAAACCAGCAGGAACCATACCTTTTCTGAATCCAGAAATGTTTGCATTTTTTGCATGCTTTTTTAAGCTTTGTTCAAAGTTGTTAATGTAATCTTCTTTTTTAATTGTTACAGTAAGTTTATCGTTTAATAAACTCATGTTTTCTCTTGCAACTGTTGCCATTGTTGAATTTGTATAGGTTTACAATATTTTAAAAGTTGATGTGATAAAGTGAAAGTTTATTATTGCTTTCTAGCTTTAACTCATCAACTTTTAGTTTAGTGCGGGTGGAGGGACTCGAACCCCCATGCCTCGCGGCACCAGATCCTAAGTCTGGCGTGTCTACCAATTTCACCACACCCGCAGTTTTAACACTTATCCTTTAGTGAATTGGGAC
>JANPAT010000417.1:0-3417 GCA_031430075.1 Chitinophagaceae bacterium
TCCAAATCGTTGTAGATCTTTTTTTAGATCAAAGTTTTTTGAAACACGTCCTGCAAACTCTCTATAAAAACTGGCTTCAGGTAATTGTTTAGTCATGTATAAAGCCAATCGCATGGCTTCTTTCATGTTTTCAATAACTATTGTTGGTGTGTAAATAGAAACTTGCGAAAAAGTTGCTCTAGTTTCTTCATGGCGAGATTTCCCATGAATAATAATGCTGTATCCTTTTTTTGCAATTTGTTCACTTCTATTCCAAACCTTTTCTACAAAAGGACAAGTAGTATTATATTTTTCAATGGTTATTCCTTTATTTTTTAAAATGGCTTCAATCTCTAAGGTGGTGCCAAATGCAGGAATAATAACTACATCATTACTATTAATTTCTTCAAAAGGAATTAATTGATTACCATAAGTATCTTGTAAAAAAATAACACCTAAATTTTTTAAGTCTTCATTTACTTTTGGATTATGGATCATTTCACTAAGTAAATAAATTTTCTTTCCTTTATTTTCTTCTATTGTTTTAAAAGCAATTTCTATTGCGTTTTCAACACCATAACAAAAACCAAAATGACGTGCTAAGTATATGTGCAATTTGCCAAATTCTAAAAGGGTAGGGGTGTAATCTTTTTTAAGTTTATCTTCTAGTTTTCTTCTTTCCTTTATACCACTTAGTAAATTGCTTTTATAAATATGAGGAACATCGAATTGTTTCATTTTCAAATAATGTTATTACAAAGAAAAACTATTTAAAGCATTAATCTTATAATTGAAAAGCAACTTATTTATTTTTTATTTTATTTTTTAAGTCTTGTTCAAGTTGATAGGCTAACTCAACTGCTTTTGCTGCATTTACAATACCTTCAGAAGCACAAGCATTTTTAATTAATGAAGGTTTATTATTTGTTGAGCTACTTTCAAGTTCAAAAGAAATTTCAGTTGGTTTTGTAACGGAGTTTAAAATAATATTTTTAATTTGTTGGGCTGTTAAATTTGGAAAATAGCTTCTTAACAATGCTGCAATACCAGAAACAATAGGTGCTGCCATACTAGTGCCTTGTTGATTTCCATAATGATTTAATCCAGGCAATGTTGAATAAATTTTTACACCTGGTGCAAAAACATCAACAGTATTTTTGCCATAATTACTAAAGTTTGCCACAAGACTTGAAGAAGAAATATTGAAATCTGAACTTGCACCAACTGTTATAAAATTTGAAAGTTTAGTTTTATCTAAAAGTGTTGGTGTAGGATATGAGTTTGTAGTATCTAAATTTATTGCATCGTTACCTGCGGCATGAATTACTATAACATCTTTTTTCTCTGCATATTGTAAAGCACTATCCACCCAATATTTTTGTGGAGAAAAGCCTTTGCCAAAACTCATGTTAATCACTTTTGCACCATTATCAACTGCATAAAAAATTCCTAAAGCAACATCTTTATCATATTCATCACCTTCTGGTACAACCCTTACCATCATTATTTTTGCTTGATCTGCAACGCCATCAATTCCTAATTTATTATTTCTTTCGGCAGCAATAATTCCTGTTACATGTGTTCCATGTGTTGGTGTTGGTCCTAAAACATCTCCATTGCCATAAAATTTATCATTGATATTGTTTTCATCATCAGCTATAATGTTTTTTCTGTAGTTAACAGGTTCTACACTTCTCGATTCCAACTCACTTTTTTTAATGTCTATGTAATCATCTAACTGAGAAATTATATTGATATTCGTTTCATCTAAATCAATCTCTAATAATCTCATGCTAGTTAAATACCCATATTTACTTTGTTTGCCTAATGCTGTAGTTGGTTCATATTTTTCAAGTTCATGAGTGGTGTATGTGTTTACACTCATTTCTTTTTTCAACACTTCATCAAGTCGTTTAATTGTTTTTACCGTTAATTGAATTAAGTTCAATTCCAATTCATCATCTGCAGAATATTTTAATTCTTTTGCGGCTTTGTTCCAAAGTTCATATTGCTTTTTTTCGACACTGTTAAATATTGAAGTATCTACTGTAGTTTGCTTGAATTTTTCTTTGAATGTATAATAGATTCTTGCTTTTTCACTGCTGGCTTTCGATACATTCTCTCCTTTTGAATTGCCTAAAAAATTCCATCCAAAAACATCATCTATGTATCCATTTTTATCATCATCAATATTATTGTAGGGTATTTCTTTTGGGTTACGCCAAAGAATATTTTTTAAATCTTCATGTAAAGTATCTACACCAGAATCAAGAACAGCAACAATAGTAGGCTTTGCAGTTATTTTTTTTTGTTGAAGAAATTGGTATGCTTTTTTTAAACTAATGCCATAATATGAATCTTCTTTGTAATCAAGTAAATGCCAATTTTGTGGTAATTGCTGACTCCAAACATTCGTAATTGAAATGGAGATAAAAATAAAAAGGCATAATAATTGCTTCATTAAAAAATTGTCTGAATTACAAATTTGCATCTTACTATTCATTATTATTGAAGTGAATAAGAATTTTAAGAAAAAGTTTAGGTTTACTATTTAAGATATTTAATTATACAAAAAATGAAACTGATTTTAATTTGCACCAACATCGTGATGCTAAGTTTTTTTTCTTGTGCACAAAAACAAAAGAATATGGAGCAATTGCCAAAAACAATGGTAGAATTAAACAAAAATGAATCTGTAGCCACTTTTGCTAATGGTTGCTTTTGGTGTACAGAAGCTATTTTTCAGAATTTAGAAGGTGTTACAAAAGTAACAAGTGGTTATAGTGGTGGTCATGTTATTAAGCCAAGTTATGAAGAAGTTTGTGGTAAACAAACGGGACATGCAGAAGTATTAGAAATTATTTATGATTCAAATAAAATTTCATTTGTTGAATTATTAGAAGTTTTTTGGAAAACACATGATCCCACAACATTAAATCAGCAAGGAGCAGATGTTGGTCCACAATATAGAAGTGTAATATTTTATCATACACCTGAACAAAAAGCTAAAGCAGTACAATATAAAATGGAATTAAATAAAGCTGCAATTTATGCAGCCCCAATTGTTACAGCTATTGAACCATTTACAAACTTTTATGTTGCTGAAAATTACCATCAAAACTACTATAATAATAATGGCAGTACAAATGGTTATTGTAGAATTGTAATCACGCCTAAAGTTGAAAAATTTAAAAAAGTATTTAAAGATAAACTGAAGAAAAACCAATAAAATTTATGGTGTAAAGCTTTTTCCAATTTGAGGAAGCTTTATTTTTTTATTTTCATCGAATATTTTTTACATTTTAATTCAACTGCAAAACAACCATGACCGTAGAATGTAATTTCCATAATTTAAATATCAAATTTAATGCCTTGTGCTAATGGCAAGTTGCTACCCCAATTAATAGTGTTTGTTTGTCTTCTCATATAAGCTTTCCA
>JANPAT010000418.1:0-2212 GCA_031430075.1 Chitinophagaceae bacterium
CAGTTGCTTCAAAATCATCAGTTGTAATAGCATTGCCATAACTTCTGCTTCTAATTCTAAATGCACTATTATCTTGTTGACCACCTAATATTCTATAAGGAAAAGCATTATCAGTACTTAGTCTATAAACTTGCACTGTAGGTTGGTTTAAATAAGTACTCCAATTATTTCCACCATCAAAACTTACTTGTGCACCACCATCATCAGCAACAATCATTCGTTGAGGGTTTTCGGGGTCAATCCATAAATCATGATGATCTCCATGAGGTGTACTAATGCTTTTAAATGTTTTACCTCCATCAACACTTTTCATAAAATTTACATTGGGGCAATAGACGGTGTTTTCATTTTTTGGGTCAACAAAAACTTTGGTATAATACCATGCACGTTGCCTAATATTATTGTCGGTACAAATATTGGTAAATGTTTCTCCACCATCATTGCTCATGAACATACCACCTTTTTCGTTTTCAATTAATGCATAAATTTTATCTGTGTTTGATGGGGCAATAGCAACACCCACAATACCCCAAGTACTTTTTGGTAAACCTTTTTTTGTAGAGATATTATTCCAAGTATCTCCTCCATCAACACTTTTGTATAAGCCACTTCCTTCACCACCACTTTCCATGCTGTGCGGTGTACGAATTACTCGCCACATGCCTGCATAAAGTACAGATGGATTTCCAGATTCCATTACCAAATCGCTACAACCTGTTTGATTATTTACAAACAATACTTGCTTCCAAGTTTTACCTCCATCAATGGTTTTGTAAATGCCTCGTTCGTTATTGGGTCCAAATAAATGGCCTAATGCTGCAACTAAAACAATATCTGGATTATTAGGATGAATTACAATTCTAATAATATGTCGGGCATCTTTCAAACCTAAATTCTTCCAATATTTTCCACCATCATCAGTACGCCACATACCTCCCAAACCTTCACTTACATTGCCACGTAAAGTATTTTCTCCTTCACCCACATACATAATATTTTCACTACTTGGAGCAATAGCAATGGCACCAATACTTCCTCCAAAAAATTTATCTGTTATATTTTTCCAATTACTGCCAGCATCTGTAGTTTTAAAAACGCCACCACCAGTTGCACCAAAAAAGAAAGTGTTTTTATTTTTAAAACTGCCCGTTACTGCTGCACTACGGCCACCTCTGAAAGGCCCAATTAATCTAAATTTTAATTGAGAAAATAAAATTGAATCTGCATTTACTGGCACAACTTTATTTACTGTGCTGTTAGATTTTTTATTTTGAGAAAAGGCATAGCTTAAAATGAATAAGCTTAAGCCGATACAAAAAAATTTCTTCATTAGTATAGTTTTGATTTTGAAAAATGAAGTTTAAAACTAAGCAATTATTGCATTGCTTTAAACGAAATTTGATGACAGGGTGCATAAATTATTTTCTAGTATTGGCGAGTGAAGACACACGCCAATAGCTTGTGAATCTTTCGGAAAGTTTTAAAACTTTCCGAAAGATGGGAATAATTTGCACCCTCATGATATAAAAAAAGGGCATGCTATTGCCCTTAATAAACATCAATTAAAATTTTATTTGTTTTTGATGATTGGCAAAACACCCGACATATCTCCTATTACATTAATCAATTCATTACCCGCAGGTAAAACTATTTTAGTATTGTGTTGTAACGATGTTTCTAAGGCTTCCAATTTTCTTAATAGTTGAGCATTGCCAGTAAAATATTCATCGGCTGCTTCATTAACTAATTTAATAGCTTCTGCCTCGCCTTCTGCATGTAATATTTTTGATTGTTTATAACCCTCTGCTTCTTTTATTTTAGCACGTTTAACACCATCAGCAACAGTTTCTGCTGCAGTTGCAGAATCAATAGCAGCAATTTTTTCGTTTTCTGCTTTTACCACTTTATTCATAGTTTCTTGAACATCTTTAGGTGGGTCTATTTCTTTTAATTCTGTACGTACAATTTGTATTCCCCAACTTGCTGTTTCTTGATGTAATGTTCTGTAAAGTTCTGCATTAATTTTTCCGCGTTCACTATTTGCAGATTTTAGTGTAAGTGTACCAATAATATTTCTGAGTGTGGTTCTGGCTAAGTTTACTATTTGCCATTTGTAATTGTTTACATTATAAATAGAACCCTTTACACTGTCTTCATCCGACTTTACTTTAAAATAAACTTGTGCATCAACTCTTGCATTTAAATTATCGTT
>JANPAT010000419.1:0-2784 GCA_031430075.1 Chitinophagaceae bacterium
AAAAATAAAATAACAACACATAATGATGCAAATGCAGTTAAGGCAATTGTTAATGCTTCTGTTTTTTTATTTTGTTTCGTAAACATTTTAGGCAAACTTCCTTCTTCGCCCATGGCAAACATTACTCTTGGGTTGCTCATCAGTAAAGCATTTACATAAGCCAATACACCAATAAAAAGCAATACAGAAAAAACATTAGCACCTTGTGTACCAAAAACTTTATTAATTAAAACAAATGCAATTTCGTTTTCGGTTTTTATTTCATTAAAACCAATAATAGCATAATAACTATAGGTGACTAATAAATATAAAATGATGATGATGGCAATGCCATAAAAAATTCCTTTTGGAATATTTTTTGAAGGTTGTTTTACTTCGTTTCCAAAATTAATGGTTTGTTGGTAGCCACCATAAGTAAAAGAAACTGCAATTAACGATACACCCAAACTTTGAATCCAACTCATTTTTTCAGCAGTATCATTAACTATATTATTGATTACTGTTGCCGGAGTTTGTAAAGCATAATTTGAGAAAGAAAACAAACAACTAATTAATAATAACAACATGCCAATTTTTATGAGCATTAAAATATTTTGAGCCAGGCTGCTCATCTTTAATCCTAATAAATTAATACCATAAAATAACAGTACAGCCAAACTACTAACAATGGCTGTATCAAGTGCTGTAAAATGATGTTGAGGAAAAAGTTTAAATAAATATCCTGTACCAATCATGGCTACACCACCAACACTTGCAGCATTACTAATGAGTATAACACAGTTAACAGAAAATGCAATACTTGGATGATAGGCATAACTAAACACTTTATAAAACCCACCAGTAACGGGCATTCTACTTCCAATCTCAGCATAAGTTAAAGCACCACAAAAAGCAATTAATCCACCAATAATCCAAGCAGAAAAATAAACAGAAGGTTCAATAGCACTTTTTGCAGCAGTGGCTGCAGTTCTAAAAATTCCCATGCCAATTACCAAGCCCACAACAATCATGGTAAAAGAAAATAAGTTGAGTTGTTGTTTTAGTTTCATAAAATGTATTGGTAAAATAAAGAGAAAGTGGTGAGATTATTTATTTCAATTTTATGAAGTTGTTTGTTTTATTAAAATAAAAGAAGGAAGCTGGTCGTTTAAGAATTGATAACAAAATAATTATTGTTTGATACACAAAGAAATAATTTGGTAAATTAAAACCTTGCCTTATTTTTGAGTGGGTTAAATTGACTTTCAACCGACATCTATATTTTGGCACAAGCCAAAACTTCGACGTCTAAATTTTGCCTTACAATCAGATCTTCATCTTACAAAAACAGCCAAAGAGCTTGTTCATTTGCAAACTGCCTTTTAAAGTGTGTTTACAAAATGTAACGACTTTATTTTATAACCATAATTAACCAATGTACTAAAGTACTTTAATATGAAAAGATTTAAAAAATTAGTACACACCGTACTTTCTATATCTGGTTTTGTCCCAGAAAATATGAACCCTCTGAGATTATTTTTTATGATTGGGTCTTTGCTTTTAGTCACTTTCGCACTTCCAAATTATAAAACATTAGATTATGCCATTCTCTATTTTCTTTGTGGCACAATTGCCTATATTATTTTTATTTTCAGTATTCTTCCCCAAAACGGACTTCGTTTAAAATTAATAGAAAAATTTGGTGAAAAAAAAGCATATCTACATTATGAAGCCATCCTTGGATTCTTATTTTTTCACAATGGTGTTGCTCTAACTTTTATTTGTCAAACTACCTCTAATGATAGGTTTTGGCCTAATATCCCAGAGCCAATAATCTTTACAATTTCGGGGATATTATTTATTGTAGGTATAGTTGTGAAAATATGGTCAGCCTACGTGGTAGGTATTCCAATTTATTATTGGAAAGATATGTTTTTAGGAAAAAAAGTTTGTGAGTTTGTTGAAACCGGACCTTATAAATATCTCTCAAATCCCATGTATGGTATAGGGCAAGTTCAGGTTTATGCAGTTGCAATTTATTATGGTTCTATTTATGGAATATTATTTGGAGCAATCAATCAAATGCTTGTTTTTGTTTTTTATTATTTTGTTGAAAAACCATTTATTCAGAGAACTTATTTAGAACCAACTAAATTAAATACATAAAACCTTCCCTTATAGCAACATCTTCTTGCCAAGCCAATTTGATTAGCCACAGGGACGTTGCGTTAGCGATAATGGCGTGTATTGTAGAATCAAAAAAATGATAGAAACAGAAAGACTTATTTTAAAACCATTGACATACGACCAATTGGTAAAATACACTAAATGTGACAACTCTTTGGAGGAAGAACTTAAATTAAATAAAACTTCCAGAACAATTTCACCAGAACTAAAAGAAGCGTTTGAAAAAACTATACTTCCAAATGTGGCAGACAAGAACAAGAACTATTTGTATTCAACACTTTGGACAGCAATTTCAAAATTAGAAAATAAAATGGTTGGAGACTTGTGTATAGTTGGCGAACCAAACACAGACGGCGAAATAGAAATTGGTTATGGAACTTATAACGAATTTCAAGGAAAAGGATTTATGACAGAAATTGTAGGCGGAATTATTGAATGGACGAAAACGCAATCAAAAGTAAAATCAGTAATTGCTTCAACAAACAAAAACAATACTGCATCTTTCAAAGTACTTGAAAAAAATAATTTCACTAAAATTGGTGAGACAGAAACGTTATTTAATTGGAAATTAGAAACAAAATAACTGCTTTACGAGAAAAGAACGAACCTCCTTCGCAG
>JANPAT010000420.1:0-21446 GCA_031430075.1 Chitinophagaceae bacterium
GATGCTGTTAAAGTTGGTATTGGTCCTGGTTCAATTTGTACCACAAGAATTGTAACTGGTGCAGGTGTACCACAGCTAACAGCAATTATGGAAGCTGCAAGTATTTTGAAACAAAAAAACATTCCTTTAATTGCTGATGGAGGAATTAGATTTACTGGAGATGTAGTAAAAGCATTAGCTGCAGGTGCCGATGTTGTAATGATGGGAAGCATTTTTGCAGGTACTGAAGAAAGTCCAGGTGATACTATAATTTATGAAGGCAGAAAGTTTAAAGAATATAGAGGTATGGGCAGCATTGGTGCTATGGGAGAAGGTAGTAGTGATAGATATTTTCAAAACAATGAATCTGAAAATAAAAAATATGTACCAGAAGGTATTGAAGGAAGAATTGCCTATAAAGGTTATTTAAGCGAAATCATTTATCAGTTTGTTGGAGGATTAAGAGCTGGAATGGGTTATAGTGGTTCTAAAAACATTGAAGCACTTAAAAAAGTACAGTTTATAAAAATGTCAAATGCAGGGATTAAAGAAAGTCATGCACATGATATTGTAATTACAAAAGAATCTCCAAATTATAGCAGAAGCTAAACTTATTGTTTACCTGTAAGCATAGGTACAAAAGAAAACATTTCAAATTTTTCTTCTTCAAAAGTTCCATCTGAATTTTTGGTAACCTTTAGCATACGCTGTGCATCGCCTTCATCAACAGGAATTACCATAATGCCATTTGGCTGTAATTGTTGCAATAATGTATGTGGAATATAAGGTGCTGCTGCTGTAATTAAAATTCTGTCAAATGGGGCAATGTTTGGTAAGCCTTCGAAACCATCTCCATAAAAAAACTTGATGCTAGGATATTGTTTTAAATAATTGAAGAGTTTGTTATTATCAAATAATTTTTTTTGTCGTTCTATAGTGTAAACCTCTGCACCTAATTCAGCCAAAATAGAAGCCTGATAAGCACTTCCTGTACCAACTTCTAAAATTTTTTGGCCTGCTTTTACCTCTAATAATTGTGTTTGAAAAGCTACTGTATATGGTTGAGATATAGTTTGACTAGCTTCTATTTGCAAAGCCACATCATCATATGCTTTTGAGTCAAAAACGGTATCAATATAAAAATGTCTTGGAATTGTGTTTATTGCATCTAACACTTGTTGTTTGCTAATTCCTTTTTCTTTTAAAATAGCAATTAACCTTTTTCTTTTTCCCTTATCTAAGGCTGTATCAATTTCTCTTCTTCTCATTTAAACAAAAATACAAATAGTAAATGGTTTAATTCAATTGTCTTTTATACATCTGAATGGTATTTTCAAATCCCCAATAAATTGCATCACAAATTAAAGCATGGCCAATACTCACTTCATCTAAAAACGGAATGGATTGATTGAATAATTTTAAGTTGTGTACATCTAAATCATGACCAGCATTAATACCTAATCCTAATTCTTTTGCTTGTTGTGCTGCATTTATGTAACTCATCAAAATTGTGTTGGTTTTATCCATTTTAGAATTCCATTTTTCGAATTCTTTTGCATAAGATTCAGTATAGAGTTCAATTCTATCAGATCCTGTGGTTGCAGCAGCAGTTATCATTTCCTTAACAGGGTCAATAAAAATAGAGACTCTTATTCCTGCATTTTTAAAAATTGCAATGATGGTTTTTAAATATTCTTGATGCTCAATGGTGTTCCAACCATGATTGCTTGTTAGTTGACCCACTGCATCAGGTACTAAAGTCACTTGATGAGGTTTTGTTTCTAAAACTAAATCAACAAAACTTTGTTCTGTTGGATTGCCTTCTATATTAAATTCTGTGTTGATTATTTTTTTGATTTGCCTTACATCATCATATCTAATATGCCTTTCATCTGGTCGTGGGTGAACAGTAATTCCATCTACTCCAAAACCTTGAGCATCTATTGCAGCTTAAACAACATCAGGGTTATTTCCACCTCTTGCATTTCTTAAAGTTGCAAACTTGTTGATGTTGATACTGAGTTTTGTCATGCAGCAAAATTAAGTTGTAAATTCTTCGAAAATGATATCATGTTTTTCAAGTTCTTTTAAAACAGGATGATAAATTTCTGGAACTGTTGGAATCAGTAATCCTTTAGCAGAAATTATTCCCTCTAAAATAAGTTCTGCAGCAATACCCAATGGTAACCCAACTGTTTTAGCCATTGCTGTTGAGCTACAGTTCTCTCCTATTACTTTTAAATAACTTTTTAATTGATGTGTTTTTCCATCAAGTTCATATTCAAATTCATGAAACATAATAATCATATCCTTATCATTTGGTTTCAATGATAGTTTTAATTCCATAATAAATTGCAATACATCAACTGCACTGCACAAACCTTTATTAATTTCAGTTTCACCATCATTTAAGCCAAAAAAATCTAATTGTTCATCACGATAAACTTTTAATTGGTGTTTATTAAAGTGTTGCTGAAAAAATTCTGAAAGGATTAAACCATCGGTTTCATAAATTTTTTCTTCATCGGTTAATTTTAAAGCAACAATATTTTTCCAACCTTTAATAAACTCAGGAAAGCGTAATGTTGTTCTGATAAAATTTGGAATATCTTCTAGTTCATAAATAGGCATATAACTTACAGAATCTCTGTTAGCGTAATAACCATAATTTTCGCCATTGGGTAATTGAATACAATTTTTATCATTAAACAAATTTTCATATTCCACATTTTTCTTTATTCCATTTTCTACATACACAGCACCAGATTTTCCTGCTAAAACAATATTTCTGGGATTCCAAGTTAGTTTATAAAACCAAGGATTATCAATACTTTCAGGGGTTACTAATCCTCCACAATGAGATTTAAAAGAAGTAATTTTTCCTCCATTATTTTTTATCTCATCAATAATTTTCATGGCACTCATATGATCAATTCCTGGGTCTAAACCCATTTCATATAAAAACAATAAGTTTTTTTCTTCTACTTGTTTTGATAATTTTTTAGTTGCTTCATCAATGTAAGATGCAGTTAATAAATTTTTATTAAACTGCAAACAAGCATCAGCAATTAACAAATGTAAATGAGGTGGCATTAAAGAAATTACAATATCGGCTTGTTGTATAATTTTATTCTTTTCTTCTACATTATAGATATCTAAAGCCATAGGTTTAACTAGTGGATGATTACCAATTTTAGATTGTAATAATTCAATATCACCATCAACAATAATTATTTGCCAATTTCTTTTTATTGCTAGTTCTTTAAGAAAATTAATTAAAACTGTTGCTGATTTTCCTGCACCAAATAATACTATTTGCTTCATTTGTCAAAAGTAACATGAGAGAATTAATAATAAATTGTTTTGAAAATATTTTAAGGAGAGTACATTTGTAGCATTACTGCCTTTTTAAACAAATAAATGAAACTATCTACAAAGCATTTATTGGGAATTAAAGATTTGAATAAAGAAGATATTGAACTCATTCTTTCAACAGCTAAAGAATTTAAAGAAGTTTTACAAAGACCCATTAAAAAAGTTCCTTCATTAAGAGATAAAACCATTGTTAATCTTTTTTACGAAAATTCTACTAGAACAAGAATTTCTTTTGAACTTGCTGAAAAACGTTTAAGTGCCGATACAATAAATTTTGCTGCTTCGGGTTCAAGTGTTGATAAAGGAGAAACGCTATTAGACACCGTGAATAATATATTAAGTATGAAGGTGGATATGGTGGTGATGAGACATGCATCTAGTGGAGCTCCTCATTTCTTGGCCAAACATATACCTGCAATAATTATTAATGCTGGTGATGGAACAAACGAACATCCTACACAAGCTTTATTAGATGCTTTTTCGATGATTGAAAAGTTTGGAGATTTAAAAGGATTGAATGTTTCAATTGTTGGTGACATCATGCACAGTAGAGTGGCATTAAGCAACATATATTTATTGAAAAAAATGGGAGCTAATGTTACAGTAGTTGGTCCACCAACTTTAATCCCAAAATACTTAACAGAAGCATTTGATGTTAAGGTAGAATATGATATTAAAAAAGGATTACAAAATTGTGATGTTGCCAATGTTTTAAGAATACAATTAGAAAGACAGAATCAACCCTTATTCTCAACATTAAGAGAGTACAATTTAAGTTATGGTATTAGCAAAAAACTTTTAGAAAGTTTACATAAAGAAATTACCATTATGCACCCTGGACCCATAAATAGAGGTGTTGAAATAGATAGTGATGTTGCTGATGGACATCAATCTATTATACTTAATCAGGTTGAAAATGGAGTGGCCATTAGAATGGCTGTACTCTATTTACTTTCGGAACAATAAAGAAATCATCAGCACATTTTTCCTAACACATCTACCAATTCAGTTTTTGTAATTGGTATGCCCATTATTTTATTATAAGGAATTGCATCTATCAAATATTGATCTCGAATAATTTTTACTAATTGTCCATTATTAATTTCAGGTACAATAACTTTTTCGAAATTATTTAAAATTTCACCAAGATTTTTAGGGAAAGGACGTATATATCTTAAATGTGCATGACTTATAGATTTACCTTGAGCTTGTAAAGTTAATACGGCACTCTTAATTGCCCCATAAGTGCTACCCCATCCTAATACTAAAACTTTTCCTTTTTCAGCACCAGTATCTATTTTTTGTAATGGAATATAATCTGCAATTTTATCTACTTTAGCCTGACGAATTTTAACCATATGTTGATGATTATCTGAATCGTAACTAATATTTCCAGTTAAATCTTCTTTTTCTAACCCACCAATTCTATGTTCAAAACCAGCAGTTCCAGGAATTGTCCATGAACGAGCTAATTTTTCATCACGTTTATAAGGTAAAAATTTTTCTTCGCCTTCATCCAAACTCTTTTTAAAATTTACTTTTATTTCATTAAGGTCGGCACTTTGTGGAAACTTCCAAGGTTCTGCACCATTGGCAATAAATCCATCACTTAAAAAAATAACAGGAGTCATGTGTTGAACAGAAATTCTTGCAGCTTCATAAACAGCTTCGAAACAATCGCTTGGTGTTGATGCTGAAATTACAGGCATTGGACATTCGCCATTTCTGCCATAATAAGCTTGCATTAAATCGCTTTGTTCTGTTTTCGTAGGCAATCCTGTTGATGGACCTCCTCTTTGAATATTGATAACAACCAAAGGAATTTCTAACATAACAGCTAAACCCATAGCTTCTGCTTTTAAAGCCATCCCAGGACCACTTGTTGTTGTGATGCCCAAGCTTCCACCATAACTTGCACCAATTGCTGAACAAATAGCTGCAATTTCATCTTCAGCCTGAAAAGTTCTTACTCCGAATGATTTGTATTTACTTAAATCATGTAAAATATCTGAAGCTGGAGTAATAGGATAAGAGCCTAAGAATAATGGCAAACCACTTTTTTCACTTGCAGCAATTAAACCATAAGCTACCGCTTGATTACCCATTATGCTTCTATATTTTCCTGCAGGGAGTTTTGCTTTTTCTACAGTGTATTGTGTTGAAAAAGTTTCAGTAGTTTCTCCATAATTATATCCTGCTTGCAATACTTTGATATTGCTTTCTAGAATCATTTCTTTTTTACCAAATTTTTCTTTTAAGAAGTTTATGGTATTGGTTAAATCACGATTATAAATCCAATAAATTAAACCCAACACAAACATATTTTTTGCTCTGTCTCTTTCTTTTACTCCTAATTCTGCAAAGTCTTTTAGTGACTCACGAGTAAGTTTGGTAACATCAACCTTTATTACATCATATCCATCTAAACTATTATTCTCAATAGGATTTACACCTTCAGCATAATTTGCTAATCGTAAATTTTTACTATCAAATCCATCGGTATTTACAATTATTTTTCCTCCAGTTTTCAAACTTTTAAGGTTTGCTTTTAATGCTGCAGCATTCATTGCAACCAGCACATCACACAAATCACCAGGTGTAAATACTTTATTCGATGAAAAATGAATTTGGAATCCACTTACACCAGCCATAGTACCTTGAGGGGCTCGAATTTCAGCAGGGAAATCTGGGAATGTTGCTAAATCAATTCCTAATAATGCAGTATTGTTGGTGAATTGTTGACCAGTAAGTTGCATTCCATCTCCACTATCACCAGCAAATTTGATTACAACTTCTTCAATAATTTGTTCTTTTGAATTCATAATTCCAGATTTTTTGCTTTGTTACAAATATAGAAAACTAGTGAAATCAAAAAACTAATTTAAAACATGAAACAAAATAATTTATGTAAGTCTTAGTTTTCATAATTTCGCATATTAGTTATGGCAACGAAATTCAATCCTAGTATAAATCAATATCCTTTATACTTTCTTTTAATAATATTTTCTTGCGTTTCTTGTGAGGTAAGTAACAATAAAACAATACCACCAAATCAAAAAGATACTTCAACTCTAAAGGATGAAAATCAAAATAAACCTAAGGATTCAGTCAAAACAACATTACATAAAATAGATCCTAAAATTTCAAAATTTTCACACCCATTAAGTATAGATACATCTAAAAAATACATCTATCTCACTTTTGACGATGGACCTCAACATGGAACAGTTGCTTGCTTTGATTTATGTAAAAAATTACAAGTAAAATCTACTTTTTTTATGGTGGGTTTACATGCATCATCTCATAATTTAAGGAATATTGTTAGAGAAATTGATGATAATTATCCTTTAACATTATTAGCAAATCATAGTATCAGTCATGCTAAAAATAAATACCACACTTTTTATTTACACGATTCTGCAGCAGTTGAAGATTTATTTCTAGCACAAAAAACATTAAGAGTTCCTTTTAAAATAGTTCGTTTACCAGGTAGTAACTCGTGGTTGATTAATGGAAGAATGAGAACAGAACCTTTAGCCAAAAATGTTTGTAAAAGAATGGATAGTTCTGGTTATAATATTATAGGATGGGATGTAGAATGGAATTTTAATCCTATCACTGCAAACCCAGTTCAAAGTGCAGATGAAATGATTGAAAATGTAAAACAAAAGTTAGAACACAACCATCTATACACATCAAAACATTTAGTTATTTTAATGCATGATAGAATGTTTAGAAATCCAAACTATACCGATTCTTTACATAAATTCATCTCTACGCTTCAAAAAGATACTAACTATATTTTAGAAACTGTTGATCACTATCCTAGTTTAAAACCTCTGCATTAAATTTTTTATTTTAACTTCAAGTTTTTAAAAATCACATTACATTTGTTTCACTAAAAAATACAATTATGGCATTTTTCGAATCAAGTAATCCAACCCTTTCAGAAAAGGTATTTAAAAAGAATCATTCAGCTTATCAAGATATTGATAATATCATGACAGTTAGAGGCACCATGAACAAGTTTGGGTTTTTAATGTTAATGGTAGCAGCTGCTGCAGTTTATACTTGGCAATTATATTCTCAAAACAATCCATCACTCATGTCTACTTTAATGTGGGTTGGTGTTATAGGTGGTTTGGTTGTAGGTTTGGTAATTTCTTTTAAACCGCAATGGTCTCCTTTTTTAGCACCTGCTTATGCTGTGTTAGAAGGTTTTTTTGTAGGTGCTATTTCTGTTGTTTTGAATGAAGCATTTGCTAAAAATTTTCCAGGACTAATAATTAGTGCTGTGGGTTTAACCATAGCTGTTGCTATGGCTATGTTTTTACTCTACAATTTTAAAGTAATTAGACCCACACAACGTTTTAAAAGCATTTTAATGAGTGCAACTTTAGGAATAGGTTTGTTTTATTTGGCAAGTATTGTTTTAAGATTGTTTGGTGTTACTATGCCTTTTATGAATTTTGGTGATGGAAGTTTATTAGGTATTGGCATTAGTTTATTTATTGTTGCCATTGCTGCTTTAAATTTAATATTAGATTTTGAAAGAATTGAAATGGGAGCAGATAGTGGTGCACCAAAATACATGGAATGGTATAGTGCATTTGGATTATTAGTTACAATTATTTGGTTGTACATAGAAATATTAAGACTTTTAAGTAGATTTTCTAGTAAGGATTAATTTTAAACTTTAGCATAAAAATGCCTCACCAATTGGTGAGGCATTTTTAGTATAGGAATTTTTTATTATATAGGACAAGTTTGATGATAATTTATATTTTCGTGGTAGCTTCTGTCAAATTCAAATCCAGTATATTTTTTTTCAACCTCATTTAATATAGAATAGATTTCATCAATGTCTGAAGTAGTTACCAACTTCAATCTATATTCTTTAATATTGGGTAAGCCTTTTAAATAATTGGTATAATGTGTACGCATTTCATTCATACCTACTTTTTGTCCTTTCCATTCTAAACTTAATTTCAAATGTTTTTTACACACTGTAACTCTTTCTTCAATAGTTGGTGGTGGTAATTCTTCACCAGTATTTAAGTAATGTTTAATTTCTCTAAAAATCCAGGGGTAGCCAATAGCTGCTCTTCCAATCATCATACCATCAACATCAAATCTTTTTTTGTACTCAGCTGCTTTTTGTGGACTATTTATATCGCCATTTCCAAATATGGGAATTTGAATTCTTGGATTATTTTTCACTTTTGAAATCAATGTCCAATCAGCTTCTCCTTTATACATTTGACTTCTAGTTCTTCCATGAATAGCTAAAGCTTTAATACCAACATCTTGCAAACGTTCAGCAACTTCTTCAATGTTTTTTGAACTATCATCCCAACCCAATCTTGTTTTAACTGTTACGGGAAGGTTGGTACTTTTTACACAAGCTTCTGTTAAACGAATCATTAAATCAATATCCTTCAACACTCCAGCCCCTGCACCCTTTGCTACAACTTTTTTTACAGGACATCCAAAATTGATGTCTAATAAATCTGGTTGAACTGCATCTACAATTCTTGCACTCATAGCCATAGCTTCTTCATCTCCACCAAAAATTTGTATTCCTATTGGTTTTTCGTAATCGTAAATATCTAATTTTTTTCTACTTTTAATGGCATCTCTAATTAATCCTTCACTGCTAATGAATTCAGTATACATTAAATCTGCACCATTATCTTTACATACTGCTCTAAAAGGAGGATCGCTAACGTCTTCCATAGGAGCTAATAACAAAGGAAATGTAGGTAAGTTGATGTTCCCTATTTTTACCATCTAATAAATCTTAATATTAAAATAAGTTGCAAAAGTAAGCTAAGTAAAATAAGTAGCCGATTTGCACAAAAAAATTAATTAAATATGTTCGATAACAAGCCTCGAATTAGCTACTTTGGACAATTTGGAATTTTAATAGGACTTTTTGGTGCTGGGTTGATTTTAGCTGTAATTATTCAACTATTTTTTGCACTTTCAATGGTAAATCTCGGAGATTTAATGAGTGGAAATGATAAAGCATTATTGCATGCAATGACTTTACCAGAAAATATTAATAAAGTAAGATGGATGCAAATGCTTGGAACTTTTGCGATGATGTTTTTACCTGCATTCTTTTTTGCTTTAATAGTGAGTAAAAAGCCACTTGATTTTTTTGGTTTAAATAAACCTACCAATACTCAATTGATATTGCTAGTAATAGCTATTGCTGTTACAGCACTTTTTTTAAGTGGAGGTTTAGGAGAATTGAATAAATTAATTCCAATTCCAAAAAAATGGGAGTTGAAATTTAAAAGAATGGAAGACAATTATGCCGACCAAGTAATGATGTTGGCTAATATGAAATCGATTGCAGATTATTTTATTTCACTGGTTATGATTGCTATTTTACCTGCATTGTTTGAAGAATTATTATTTAGAGGAACCTTACAACAACTATTTATTAGATGGTTTAAGAATGCCCATGTTGCCATTTTTGTTACTAGCTTTTTATTCAGCATTATACATTTTAGTTATTTTGGTTTTTTACCAAGACTGGCTCTGGGATTGATGTTGGGGTATATATTTTATTTTAGCAAAAATATTTGGTTGAGTATGTTAATGCATTTTATTAATAATGGAATTGCAATAACTGCTTTATATTTTGCAACAAGTAAAGGTGAAGATGCAAAAAAAGTTATGGATGAAAGTTATCCAATTTGGGTTGCAGGTGTTGCCTTAATTATTGTATTGTATTTATTTAAATTGTATAAAGCTACTTGTGAGAAGTTTACAGTGCAGCACTCCAACGATCAAGTTAATCTTCATTAAACAATGGCATTACATTTAAGCACTTTTAAAACCAGAAGTTTAACAGCAATATTATTTGTAGTAATCATGTTGAGTGGTTTACTATATAATTATTGGTCGTTTTTTATTTTGTTTAGCATTATACATTTTGGTTGTTGGATAGAATATCAAAAATTAGTTGGATTAATTGATAAAGGGTATCAGCAGGTTAACAAGCTAGACAAACTTTTAGTTATGTTTGGCGGCTGGGGTTTTATGCTCATGATGGTTAGTCAAAATTTTGATATCCTCAATATAAATTTGAATAAAACAGGAAAGTGGTTGATTATTATTGTGGCAATTGAATTAATATTAGTTGAAATTATTTCAGGTAGTACCAATAAATTAAAAAACCTCTCTTACTCATTATTTGGTCTACTTTATATTTCATTAAGTTTTGGTTTAATGATGAGTTTAAGAAATCATGGCATGATGTTTAAAGGCAAAACATTATTTATTGATTTTGGTTTTGCATTACCCTTGTTACTTATAGTTTCAATATGGATAAATGATACTATGGCATATATTGTTGGTTCATTAATTGGCAAAAATCCACTTTCACCAATCTCTCCAAAAAAAACATGGGAGGGCACTATTGGTGGAGCAGTTTTATGTGTGATAACCATTTGCAGTTTAGCTTATTTTTTAGATGATTCACTTGTAATACTAGCAGCAATTGTATCAAGCATTGCAGCCATTTTTGGAACACTTGGTGATTTATTAGAAAGCAAATTAAAAAGATTAGCCAACATAAAAGATAGTGGAAATTTTATGCCTGGTCATGGTGGATTTTTAGACAGATTCGATTCGCTTTTAATTGCTACTCCATTTGTTTGGTTAGCTCTCAAAGTGTTTAGTAATTATATCAACTAAAATTGAAATTAGATTAATATCGATTTTACTACTTAAGTATTATTTACACTCGCAAAAAATAATTTTCTAACTAATTAAAAAAAGCAGTTTCATTAAGAAACTGCTTCTTAGTTTTATACCACAATTTTCAAAAATTTTACTTTATAAGCGTAATATCTTACATTTACTATTCATCATATCAGTTATACACTGATTTGTGTTTGAAGTTCTTTGTTCGATAGGTATTACAATTTTTACATCATACACTTAAAAATATTTTTTTATGAAAACAAAAAATGTGGTAAAAATTATTTTATTAATATGTTTTAATATACTAGTTTCTGAGCCAATCTTCGCTCAAACTTATTCTTCCTATAACGACTTAGCAAAAGAAGCTACCGACAAAAAAAATTATACTTTAGCCATAGAATATTGCAACAAATCTATTGCAATACAAGCTAATGGTTATGCTTATTGGGAACGAGCTAATGCTTATTGGTTTTTATATAAAAATAAAGAAGCTGCTGAAGATTATGGCAATGCCATGAAATATTACACAGACAACGCTTCTATTGCAAAACTTTATTTTTATAGAGGCGATTGCTACTATGAACTTTTTAAATATAAAGATGCTATTGATGATTACAATAAAGCTAATACTTATGGTTTTTCGGACTATGGTTTACTTTATCAAAACAGAGGAGATGCATATAAATGGAATGGTAATTATAGCTTAGCTATTGATGATTATACTAAAGCAATTTCTTATTTTTCATCTAACCCCAAAAAACATTCAACAATTTTTCAGTTTAGAGCATATTGTCAAAATGCTTTAAAGAAATATGATGAAGCCATAAACGATTATTCAAAAGCTATTGATATAGATCCAGGCAACTCAACTGCATTTAAGTACAGGGCTTATGCTTATGCAAAAAAGTTTATGTATGAAAAAGCAAAAAATGATATAACTAAAGCAATAGAGTTGAATACTGATTCATTATTTGGCAAATATGATAAAGCCAAAATGCTTTATGATAGATCATTATATAATTATTATTTAGGTAACTACGATGCAGGAATAAAAGATTGTGAGTTAGCATCAAAAACTGATACTACAATTAGAACAAATTGGAATTTAGGTATAAACTTAGCTGGATTAAAGAATTATACAAAATCGAACGAAGCTTACAAAAAAGAAAGAAGTTTAAATAAAGATTCCTCTAACAAAGCCATTCTTTCAAGAAATATTGCCCTTAACCAAATAGCAACTCTCAATTATAAATCAGCATTAGAAGAAGTAAACAAAGCAATTTTGTTTAATGCATCATATGCAGATGCTTATTTAACAAGAGCAAGAATTAAAAAAGCACAAAAAAATTACACAAGTGCAATTGATGATTACGATAAAACACAACAACTTACCAACAATTACCAAGCAACTATTTATAAAGAAAAAGGAGAAGTATATAGAAAACTGAATGATTTAGATGGAGCTTTCTATAACTACAAAAAATATTTAGAACTATTGCCAAACAATTCAACTGCCTTATACGAGTATGGCAGATTTTTAATAGAATCGAAAAAAGATGTTCTTGATGGAAAAAATAAGTTACAACAATGTGCATCTCTAAGTTTATCGAACGATACATCATCGGATTATTCTTATGCAAAAGTTTTTTTAGGAGAAAAAGATGAAGCCATCAACAATATTTTTAGATTAATTGATAAATACAAGTTTGATAAATATCAATACAAATGGGAGTTACATGTGATGGCTTGCATTTACGCCCTATCAGGAAATAGTAAAAAAGCAATTGAATACCAAGAAAAATCTTTTAAAGAAGGTTTTGATGATTTTGAACATTTATTGAACGATAGAGATTTTGCATCTATTCAATTTTTACCAGAATACAAAGCCCAATTAACAAAATATAAAATGCCTACACCAAAGTATTGATAATGCTATTTATTTTGTCATACTCTGTATCACATCATATTTAGTTACAATATGGTAATCTCCTTTTTCATCTTTAGTTAATACTGCACCATTTTCTTTGGTGATTAAATTGCCAATTTTTTCAACAGGAGTTAGAAAATCCACAACAGGATATGCTTTTTCCATAACACTTTCAATTGTGGCATCTTTAATATCGCCATTACCAAATACTTTTAAAAATAATCCTGCTTCACTTAATGAGCCCATTACCACATTATCCCTCAGCACAGGAATATGTTCAATATCATATTTCTTCATTAATTCTACAGCATCAGAAACCGTTTGTGTTGGTTCAACAGTAATGAGTTTTTTACCTGCTCTACCACTAACAATATCCTTTATTGTTTTAACATCTAAAAATCCACGCTCCATCATCCATTGGTCGTTATAAATTTTCCCAACATATCTGCTACCATGATCATGAAAAATACACACCACCATATCATCTTTTTTCAAACTATCTTTCAATTGCATTAATCCTTGCAAACAACTGCCAGCACTATATCCACAAAATAAACCTTCTTCTTTTGCAATTCTTCTTGCCATTACAGCACCATCTTTATCTGTAACCTGTTCAAACACATCAATCACACTCATGTCATAATTTTCTGGAACAAAATCTTCACCAAATCCTTCACTGATATATGGGTGAACATATTTCATATCCACTTCACCAGTTTTAAAATAGTGAGTCAGCAAACTTCCATATACATCAATTGCCCAAATTTTTATGTTTGGATTTTTTTCCTTCAAGTACATTGCTGTACCTGTAACAGTTCCACCAGTTCCTGCAGTACAAACTAAGTGAGTTATTTTACCATCGGTTTGATTCCAAATTTCCGGACCAGTACTTTCATAATGTGCCAATCGATTAGCCAAATTATCATATTGATTCATATACATACTGTTTGGAATTTCTTTACCCAAACGTTTGGCAACACTATAATAACTTTTAGGATCTTCTGGCAAAACATTTGTTGGGCAAACAATTACTTCTGCTCCAACGGCTTTTAAAATATCTGCTTTCTCTTTACTTTGTTTATCAGTAGTAACAAAAACACATTTGTATCCTTTTACAACTGCTGCCAACGCCAAACCCATACCAGTATTGCCACTTGTGCCTTCAACAATTGTTCCTCCAGGTTTTAATCTACCATCAGCTTCAGCAACTTCAACCATTTTCAAAGCCATTCTATCTTTAATAGAATTTCCTGGATTAAAATAATCAACTTTTGCAAGCACTTCACAAGGAAAATCTTTAGTGATTTTATTCAGTCGAATTAAAGGAGTATTACCAATAGTTTCTAACACATTATTCTTAATATCCATGTATAAAATTTTAGCAAATGTAGTACTTTGAAAAAAAACTAACGGCTGATAGTAAAAATGCTACAAAGAATATTTTATTCCCTTAATTTCGACACACAAAACTTTTATACCAAAATAATTAATATATGAGTAATTTATTACCTAAACCAAAACTCTCCTTTTGGCAAATTTTTAATATGAGTTTTGGGTTTCTTGGAATTCAATTTGGCTTTGCCTTACAAAATGGTAATGCTTCAAGAATTTTAAGAACTTTTGGTGCAGACGTTGAACATCTTTCATGGTTTTGGATTGCAGCTCCCTTAGTAGGCATGATTGTTCAACCCATTGTAGGTTATTATAGTGACAAGTCTTGGACTAAAATTGGAAGAAGAAGACCATTTTTTTTAGCTGGTGCAATATTATCTTCAATTGCTTTATGCTTTATGCCAAATGCATCTTTAGCTGCATCAATTGCACCACCACTTCTCATAGGAGCTGGAATGCTAATGATAATGGATGCGAGTTTTAATTTAGCCATGGAACCCTTTAGAGCTTTAGTGGCAGATAATTTACCAGACGAACAACGAACTGCTGGATTCTCTATTCAAACTTGTTTAATTGGTATTGGTGCCGTTGCAGGATCTTGGTTTCCATATGTTTTAGCGGAATGGTTTGGCATAAGTAAAACTGCTGCTGAAGGCACTGTACCAGATAATGTAATTTTCTCTTTTTATATTGGTGCTGTGGTATTCATGATTTCGATATTGATTACAGTTTTTAAAACAAAAGAATATCCACCAGCAGAATATGAAATGTATCATGGCAAAGTCGAAGAACCATCTCATGGTTTAGGCAGTATTTTTAAAGATTTTGCACATATGCCAAGAACCATGAAACAGTTAGGCTTGGTTCAATTTTTTAGTTGGTTTGCCTTATTTGGAATGTGGGTTTTTACAACTGATGCTATTGCCACTCATATTTATCATCTACCCATTTCAGACAAATCTTCTGAAGCATATAATGATGCAGGTAATTGGGTAGGAATTATTTTTGGGGTGTATAATGGTGTGTCTGCTATTTATGCTTTACTACTACCCTATCTTGCTAAAAAAATTGGTCGCAAACAAACTCATGCATTATCACTATTCGTTGGTGGTATAGGATTGCTTTCCATTTTCTTTGCTCCGAATAAAGAATTTTTAATTTTTTCAATGGCTTGTGTTGGCATTTCATGGGCAAGTATTTTATCTATGCCTTATGTAATTTTGTCTAGTTCGATTCCTGCTGGAAAAATGGGAATTTATATGGGAATTTTTAATTTCTTCATCACCATTCCACAAATTATTAATGGCATTATCGGTGGGCCAGTTGTAAAACATATTTATGGAAATCAACCTATCTATGCTATTGTAATGTCGGGTATTTTTATGCTTTGTGCTGCAGTAAGTGTGGTGTATGTGTATGACCCAGGTTCAATTAAAATTAAACAACAAAAGATTTAAGTTATGAAAAAATGGTTATTGGTTTTATTATTATCTGCTTACAGTAATTTATTATTTGCACAAAATGAAAAAGTTTTTCCAACACATTGGTGGGTTGGTATGAAACTCAACAATGTTCAACTTTTAGTACAGCGAGAAGAGGGAAAAATATTTGCTGATAAAATTTCAGTATCAACAAATAATGTTGGAGTTAGAATAAACAAATATGCAATTCAAGAAAACAAAAGGTATATAACCATTGATATTTCAATAGCTCCAACTGCAAAAGTGGGCAGTATAACTTTTTCAATTTCATCTTTAAGCACTAAAGAAAAAATAAATTTTAATTTCGAATTTAAAAAACGCAGAGAAGGCCGTGGTACATCATTTGCACAAGGTGTAACATCGAAAGATTTTATTTATTTACTCATGCCAGAACGTTTTAGTAATGGCGATAAAACCAATGATATTGTTAATGGGATGTTGGATCAAACGCTTGATAGAGATTCTATTTATTTAAGACATGGAGGAGATTTACAAGGCGTTATAAACCATGTTGATTATTTAAAAAAATTGGGTGTAACCGCTTTATGGATGACTCCTGTAATTGAAAACAATCAACCCAATAGAACAGAACATGGTTATGCATTTACCAATCATTATTCAATTGACCCAAGATTTGGAGGTGCAGCTGCTTATAAAAAATTAAGTGATGAATTGCATAAAAATGGAATGAAATTAATACAAGATGCAGTATATAATCATGTAGGCAGTAAACACATTTTATTTACAGACCCACCTGCAAAAAATTGGTGGCATCAATGGGATAAATTTACTAAAACCAGTTATAAAGATCAACCCTTATTTGATCCTTATGCATCGAAACATGATTTTAAAATTTCACAAGATGGCTGGTTTACAGAACAAATGCCCGATTGGAATCATAGCAACCCAAATGTTGAAAAATTTTTAATACAACATGCTATTTGGAGTGTTGAAGAATTTGGAGTAGATGGTTGGAGAATTGATACTTACATATACAATGATTTAAACTTTATGAATCGTTGTAATAAAGCATTAACTTATGAATATCCAAAAATGACCATGTTTGGAGAAACTTGGGTACATGGAGTTCCAAGTCAGTCGTATTTTGTAGAGAACAATATCAATGCTCCTTTCAAAAGTAATCTTCAAGCCGTAACTGATTTTCAAACTTTGTTTTATGGTATTACTCCAGCACTAAATGAAAAATTTGGATGGACAGAAGGGGTAAACAAATTATACTCAACTCTAAGTTTTGATTATTTATATAAAGATCCAATGAGGAATGTAATTTTTTTAGATAATCATGATTTGCCCAGAAGCTTTACCAATTTTAATGAAGATATTGCCAAAATGAAAATGGCTTTTGCTTGGCTTTTTACTTGTAGAGGAATTCCACAAACTTATTATGGTGCTGAAGTTTTAATGAAAGGTGGCACCAATCCAGATGGTTGGGTTCGTTTAGATTTTCCTGGTGGATGGGAAGGAGATTATAAAAATGCTTTCACAGGAAATAATTTAACTATTGATGAAAAAGATATGCAAGACTATGTAAAAACTCTTGCTAACTATAGAAAAAACTCATCTGCAATAACAACAGGTAAACTCATGCAATTTTTACCTAAAGATGGTTTGTATGTTTATTTTAGATATGATGATAAACAAACTATCATGTGTGTGATGAATACAGATGAAAAAGAAAAACAAATTAAGTTTAATGATTATTTAGAAATAACAAAAAAACTAAAAACTGCAAAAGAAATTGTAAGTGGCAATATATTAGAAGATAATTTTGTAATTCCTGCAAAAACCATGTGGGTTTTGGAATTGGCTTTGTAGTTAGATAATGAATGATGCAAAAAAATCTTTACATAATTGCCGGATGTAACGGTGCTGGAAAAACAACTGCATCATTTACTATTTTGCCTGAAATGCTTAACTGCAATGAGTTTGTGAATGCAGATGAAATTGCAAAAGGGTTGTCTCCATTTCAACCAGAAACTGTTGCATTTGAAGCAGGCAGAATAATGCTCAACAGAATTAATGAATTATTAGAGCAACAAGTTGACTTTGCATTTGAAACAACTTTATCTTCCTTAACATATCAGCACACCATTAAAAGAGCTCAAGAAAAAGGATATTTTGTAACGCTTATTTTCTTTTGGTTAGAGAGTATTGAGTTAGCAAAAGAAAGAGTTAAAATCAGAGTTAAATAAGGTGGACATTCAATTCCAGAAGATGTAATTGAAAGAAGATATAAAAGAGGATTGAAAAATTATTTTGAAATTTATATTAACTTGTGTGATAGTTCAATGTTGTTTCAATCATCCATCGAAAACCTTATTTTTGTTATGCGAAGGCATAAAAACTCCGAAATAGAAATTTTAGATAACCCTATTTATCAGCAAATAATTCAATCAGTTTAAAATGATAAAAACTACCTTTTCTGATATTGAAAAAAAGATACTTGAAGGCCTTAAACTTTCTTCAAAGAAAATGATTGAAACTAAAATCAAAAACAATCAAAGCATTGTTGTAATGCAGGATGGGAAAATTGTTACACTCACAGTCGAAGATTTAAAAAAACTTCAATAGCATCAACTATTTCAATGACAAAACAAAAAATAATCAACGATCCTGTTTATGGATTTATTACCATTAACAACCAGTTGATATTTGATATCATTGCTCATCCTTACTACCAAAGGTTAAGGAGAATTCATCAAATGGCTCTGGCATATTTGGTTTACCCAGGAGCAGTGCATACCAGATTGCACCATAGTTTAGGAGCTTACCATTTAATGTGCATGGCCTTAAATGAACTTAAAGCAAAAGGAGTAGAAATTACTTCTGAAGAAGAAATAGCCACCAAAGCTGCTATTTTATTGCATGATATTGGTCATGGCCCATTTTCTCATGCATTAGAAGAAGAATTTCTCTCAGGAATTGGGCATGAAGAATTGGGTTTGCACATCATGAAAAAAATGAATGTAGAATTTAATGGTGCTTTAGATTTAAGTATTTCAATCTTTCAAAATAAATACCAAAAAAAATTCTTACACCAACTAGTAAGTGGTCAGTTAGATGTTGACAGAATGGATTATTTAACACGAGATAGTTATTTTACCGGAGTAAGTGAAGGCGTAATTGGTTATGATAGAATTATTAAAATGCTAGTGGTACATAACAATGAGTTAATGGTTGAAGAAAAAGGCATTTATAGTATTGAAAAATTTTTAATAGCAAGAAGATTAATGTATTGGCAAGCCTACTTGCACAAAGCAGTTTTAGCAGGTGAGGAGATGCTTGTAAAAATTTTGAAACGAGTAAAAGAAATTTGTTTAACAAATAAAGATTCAGTTAAAACAGGCAGTGGTACTGATTATTTTTTATTTGAGTTTAATGGTGTGATTAATGATGATGTAGTACATAAATTTTGTCAGATAGATGATATTGACTTTGAATTTGCCATAAAAAAATGGAGTAACCACAATGATTTCATTTTATCAACACTTTGCAAAGGCATTTTAAATAGAAAATTATTCAAAGTAAAATTCCAACCCAATAAAATTTCATCGGCAATCCTTCATCAAAAACAAGAAGAAATAGCCATAAAATATAATGTAAGTTTAAAAGATGCTGACTATTTAGTTTTTACAGGAGAAATATCAAATACTATTTATAAAACAGATGATGAAAAGATAAATATTCTGTTTAAAGATGGTTCTGTAAAGAATATCTCGAGCATTGATAATACCTTAATTCATAAAACTATCACAAACCCAGTCAAAAAAATTTATATTTGTTCCATTCTATAAGTTATTTTGTAACATATTAGAATAGATGTTACATTCGAATTATGTAAACCAACACTAATATTTAATTAATATTACATGACATTCACTGCTTCACAAATAGCTTTACTTGTAAATGGAAGAGTAGAGGGTGATGCCAATATGGTTGTAAATTCTTTTGGCAAAATTGAAGAAGCAAAAGAGGGTCAACTTGCTTTTTTAGCCAATTTAAAATACGAAGAATTTTTATATACAACAAAAGCATCAGTTATTCTTCTATCAGAAAATTATCTTCTTAAACATCCAATTGCATCTGCAATTATTCGTGTTCCAGATGCTTATAATGCATTTGCAACCTTACTTTCAAAGTATGAAGAAATACTTTCACAACAACTAACAGGTATTCAAGAACCATCATATATTTCTACAACTGCTAAACTTGATAATACTGTTTATGTAGCTGCTTTTGTTTATATAGATGAAAATGTAGTTGTTGAAAAAAATACAAAAATTCATTCGAGTGTTTGCTTAGGAAGAAATGTAAAAGTGGGTGCAAATACTGTTTTGCATGCAGGAGTAAAAGTTTATCATGATTGTGTAATTGGAAATAATGTTACTATTCATGCAGGAACTGTAATTGGTAGTGATGGATTTGGATTTGCTCCACAAGCTGATGGAACTTTTAGTAAAGTGCCTCAATTAGGTAATGTAATTATTGAAGATAATGTTGAAATTGGTGCAAACACAACAATAGATAGGGCTACAATTGGAAGTACTATTATACATAAAGGAGCTAAATTGGATAATTTAATTCAAATAGCACATAATGTTGAAATTGGCCAAAACACTGTCATTGCAGCTCAAGCAGGAATTAGTGGTAGCACCAAACTAGGTAAAAATATTATGATGGGCGGACAAGCAGGAATTGTTGGGCATTTAACCATTGCAGATGGAAGTAAAATAAATGCTCAAAGTGGTGTTTCAAAATCAATAAAAGTTCCAAACACTGCAGTTACAGGAACACCTGCTTACGATTATAATAATTCTTTACGCAGTCAAGCAATCAGCAGAAATTTACCAGATCTTGATAAAAGAGTTAAAGAGTTGGAAAAATTAATTACTGAATTATTAGCTGAAAAAAAAGAAAGTAAATTTTAATTTCATTTGATGGACGTTAAAATTGAAAATAGTTGGAAGGAAATTTTAAAAGATGAATTTCACAAAGACTATTTCTTACAAATCATCACCCACCTTAAAACAGAAAAAGCAACGAATGAAATTATTTACCCAGCAGGTAATTTAATTTTTAATGCTTTTGATAAAACACCATTTGATAAAGTTAAAGTGGTAATACTTGGTCAAGACCCTTATCACAATCCTAATCAAGCTATGGGCATGAGCTTTAGCGTTCCTGAAGAAATGAAACTTCCGCCATCTTTACAAAATATTTATAAAGAATTAAAATCAGATATTGGTTTACCAATTTCAAATTCAGGCAACTTAACAAAATGGGCAACACAGGGGGTTTTGCTATTAAATGCAATTTTAACAGTAAGAGCCAATGAGCCTGCAAGTCATAGTAAAATTGGTTGGATGCACTTTACAGATGCTGTAATAAAAAAAATATCGGAACATAAAAAAGGAATTGTTTTTTTATTATGGGGCAAATTTGCACATGAAAAACAGGTTTTGATTGACGAAACCAAACATCATGTTTTAAAAGCTGCACACCCCTCTCCCTTTAGTGCAGAAAAAGGATTTTTTGGATGTAAACATTTTAGT
>JANPAT010000421.1:0-6256 GCA_031430075.1 Chitinophagaceae bacterium
TAAAATCCACATGCTGGTGTTCCCTGTCATACCAAAGTAATGTGGCAAAACACCAATGGGTATCATTAAGACACTATACATGATAGCTTGTATGGCTGTAAATTTTGTGGGGCCGTCTTTGCTGGGTAATAACTTAAATCCAACTTTGGTATAATCTTTATGCGATACCCAAGCTATAGCCCAAAAATGAGGAAATTGCCAAATGAACTGTATAGCAAAAAGCACTAAACCACCTGTCCATACAATTGGTTGATCATAAAATCCAGCCACCCAACCAATCAAACAAGGAAAAGCTCCAGGGAATCCTCCAACAAGCACAGAAATAGAATTTACTTTTTTTAGTGGCGTATAAATAAATGCATATAAAAATAAGCTAAAAGCAGAAAGTAAAGCAGATGTTAGGTTGAAAAAATACCACATCATTAAACATCCTAACACTCCTGCAATAACTGCAAAAGTGTAGGCTTCTGTTACACTCATTCTACCAGAAGCTACTGGTCTGTTAGCAGTACGTTTCATTAAAGCATCTGAATCTTTTTCTACGGCTTGATTAATTGCATTTGCACTTCCTGTAATCATTAAACCAGCTAAAAATAAAATTGAAATCATTTTTAAATCATAGCCATTGTTCGGCACTAATAAAAAACAAATCACACAAGTAAACACAACAGTAAAACTGAGGGTGAGTTTAATGAGTTCTTTATAGTCTTTTATTTTTTGCATGATTTATTTGTTGCAAAGCAACAGAAATTAAAAGCTATGAGCTTGAGTTCAAAATATAAATTACAACGCCACTAGAAATCTAATGGCGTTATAAGATTTTTTAATGATGACTTTCGTCGCTTGCTACTGGTATATCTTGAGGAATAAATTCTTTTCCATCTTTACCATAATCATAAGCCCAACGATGAACTTCTGGAATTTCACCTGGCCAGTTTCCATGTCCAGGATGAATTGGTGTTGTCCATTCTAATGTATTAGATTCCCATGGGTTTTTAGTAGTTAATTTTCTTCCTTTAAAAATTGAATAGAAAAAGTTAAATAAAAATAAAATCTGAACTAAGAATACAATCATTGCTACCGTGCTAATAAAAGTATTTAAAGCTCCAAATTGTTTAAAACTTTCCCATATACTATAATCGTAATATCTACGTGGCATACCTGCTAAACCTTCGTAGTGCATTGGCCAGAAAATTAAATAAGCTCCAATGATAGTTATCCAAAAATGAATATATCCTAAAGTATTATTTAAATATCTCCCATACATTTTAGGAAACCAATGATAAATACCGGCAAACATACCAAACATACTTGCCACACCCATTACAATATGGAAGTGTGCAACTACAAAATAAGTATCATGTAAGTGAATATCCAACGCTGAGTTGCCCAACCAAATACCTGTTAAACCACCACTGATAAATAAGCTTACAAATCCAATTGCAAACATCATTGCAGGTGTTAAACGAATACTACCACGCCATAAAGTAGTGAGCCAGTTAAACACCTTAATAGCACTTGGTACAGCAATTAATAAAGTTAATAACACGAATATTGAACCTAAGAATGGATTTAACCCTGTAACAAACATATGGTGAGCCCAAACTAAGAAAGATAGAATTGCAATTGCAAATAAACTGCCAACCATTGCCATATAACCAAAGATGGGTTTACGACTATTTACAGATAAAATTTCACTTACCATTCCCATTGCAGGTAATAAAATAATGTAAACCTCTGGGTGACCTAAGAACCAGAATAAATGCTGAAATAAAATGGCACTACCACCTTCGTTAGGTAAAGCTCCAACACCATTTACAAAAATATCTGATAGATAAAAACTTGTTCCAAAGTTTCTATCGAAAATTAACAAAATACAACCCGATAATAATACAGGAAAAGATAATACACCAAGAACAGCAGTAAAGAATAATGACCAAATAGTTAAAGGCAAACGAGTCATACTCATTCCTTTGGTACGCATATTTAAAATTGTGGCAATGTAGTTAAGACCTCCAAGTAAAGATGATACAACAAACAAGCTCATCGATATCAACCATAAATCCATACCAGTTTTAGAACCTGGTGATGCATCGCCTAATGCACTTAGAGGTGGATAAGCTGTCCAACCACCACTAAATGGTCCATTTTCAACAAATATTGAACTCATCATTACTACACCTGCAGTAAAGAAAAACCAATAGCTTAACATATTTAAAAATGGAGAAGCCATATCCCTTGCTCCAATTTGTAATGGAATCAAGAAGTTAGCAAATGTTCCACTTAAGCCTGCAGTTAATACAAAGAATACTAATACAGTACCGTGAGTAGTTACTAAAGCGTAATATGCTTGGGGTGTAATGTGACCTTTTTCAGCCCACCATTTACCTAATAAATCTTCTAACCAAGGATAACTTTCTCCAGGATACCCTAATTGTAATCTGAATAATACGCTCATTAAGCCACCCACAATTGCCCAAACCATTCCAGTTATTAGGAATTGTTTTGCAATCATTTTATGATCCATGCTAAAAACGTATTTACTAATAAACGTTTCGTGATGGTGGTGTTCGTGATGCCCATCATGAGCATCGTGATTATGTAAAACTGCTTCAGTACTCATATCAAATTCGTTAATCGCTAGTTAATATTATCTCTTTTAAAACCTGTTCTTCTATTTTTTATTAGTAGATACAACTGCTGCTTTTGCAGCAGTTGTATCTACTATTGAATCTGGTATTTTAAAAACCATATTATATTTTGGTTGTTGTTTTGACATCCAAATTGCAAATTCAGCTTGTGTAACAACTTCAATTATACCTTTCATACTGTAGTGCCCATTTCCACACATCTGATCACAACTTATTTCGTATTGGAAATTTGGATTGCCAGTTCTTTCTTTCATTTCTGCAGTAGTATATTTTGGTGTTAGCCACATAGTAGTTGGCATTCCAGGAACCGCATCCATTTTCATTCTAAAGTGTGATAATCCCACATCATGAATTACATCTCTTGACCCTATAATTAACTTTAATGGTTTATCTTTTATTGCATACATGGTTTGTTCCATCACAATATCATCATGTGCATATTTATCATCTTTTAATTGTTGTGGTTCGCCATTTGCTCTGTTCACAACAGTATCTCTCCAAATTAATCCTAAACTATTATCTGCAGCATCAATCATTCTATAGTATTTTTTTCCAAACTCACCATCTTTACCAGCGTATCTGAAAATCCAACCAAATTGTTTTCCTGTTATCTCAACCTTTAAAGCATCAGCAGGGGCTTCGCTTGTAAAGTATGCCCAGTTTTTTAATCCAATAACAACTAAAACTGTTAAGAATATTGCAGGAACAACTGTCCATAAGGCTTCGAGTTTATTACTGTGAGCAAAAAAGTAAACTTTTTTTCCTTCTTTTTCTTGATACTTATAAACAAACCAGAATAAAATAATTTGAGTAAATACAAATACAACACCTGTAATAACTAAGGTTGTAATTAACATGCTATCAACTTTTTCACCCTGATAACTTGCTGCACCTGCAGGCATTAAAGTTTTTGGAGCTAAAATTTCGTTACAATACCAAACTCCAATCAATCCAACAATCATAAAAGCTAACATTAAAAAGGCGTTAACTTTATTTGTTTGTTTACGAGATTGCTCTTCTCCTTTTAATACACTAACATATTCTGCTGCTTTGGAAATTTGAAAAATTACCAAAAAAATTAGTGCAATAACTGCTATTACAAAAAACATCTGCATAATCTTATTCTATTAGTTTCACGCAAAGAGGCAAATAAGCCAAGTACGCAAAGATTCATTTTATATAAGTCAAAAATAAAAGTCAAAACCCAAAACCAATTTAGAAAATAAAAAATAAATTCAACATTTATAATTCATAATTCAACATTACTTTTAAGTATGGTGTATAATACTTTCTTTTAAGAAAGGATGATATTTTGGTACCAAAGGTTTACTTGCTAAAGCCTTACCTACACCAAATATCATTGCACCTACAAAAAAGCTTAAAATTCCAAAATCAAACCAACCTAATGTAACATGTTCTTTACTGATGCTACCCATAATTTGTTGGTAATAATCAATCCAATGTCCAAACAAAATCAATACAGCCATAAACGTTACTAAAGTATAATTTCTTTTTGCTGCTCGTTTCATTAAAATGATTAAAGGACAAACAAAATTGATAATTAAATTCAGAAAGAAAATTCCTTTATACGGACCCTGAACTCTATGCTTGAAATAGATAATTTCTTCTGGTTGATTTGAGTACCAAATTAACATATATTGGCTAAACCATAAATATGTCCAGAATATAGAAAATGCAAACATAAATTTTGCAACATCGTGTAAATGTTCACTATTTGTATATTCTAAATATCCTTTATTTTTTAAATAGATAATCCAAAGTGCAATTAAACTCATACCACTAACAAATGTGCTTGCAAAGTTGTACCAACTGTACATAGTACTATACCAATGTGCATCTAAACTCATCATCCATAACCAAGGCACGGTTGAGCCAACTGTTAAACCAAACCAAACTAAGAATGTTGCAGCACGAACAGTATTTTCTTTAATAAATGCTGCACCTGTTACACCATCCATTGCTGCTTCATCTGCTTTATTTCCTAACTGACGCATTCTGTAGCCCAAAAAACTCCATAATCCAATAGCCAAGATTGTCCAAACTGTAAAAAATTTAATATTCAAAAAACTTGCTTTCCCTTTTAAAATAGGGTCATTGGCCACTGCCTCTGTATCTAACCAATGATAAATATGGTGATTATGAGAAAAGCCAATGTATAATAAAACAGCTAATGTAATTGAACCAAAAATTGGAACTAATGTTGAAATAGCTTCTGGTATTCTACGAAACGCAACAGGCCAGCCACCCCAGGCCATTGTTGTAACACAAATAAAAAACATTGCAGCGTTACAAACTAATGTCCAGAATATGGTGTTATACATTATGGTTCCTAAAAAAACTGCTTTTTCATGATCAGTTCCCATCCCTTTTGTAAACAAACCAATAGCAAAACTTATTAGTCCTACGCCTATTAAAGCAAAAGCCCAAGTTTTCATTTTTCCAGGAATTTCAAATTGTTCTCTTATTGATGCCATCTTTTTTTGAATTATGAGTTTTGAATTATGAGTTTTGAATGAGTCAAACCAATAATTCTACACTTAACTATTTAAATTTTTTTAGAAAAATGAGTAAATGATAAACATTTATAACTCATAATTCTTATCCGTTTAATTGGCTTTAGCTACAACTGCTGGTGCAGTACTAGCTTTAGCCTCTTTTTGTTTGAACTTAATGTAAGCAATAATTTCCCATCGTTGCTTTCTACTTAATTGAGAAGCATAACTTCCCATTAAGTTTCTACCATAGGCTATACTATAAAACATTTGCCCTTCTGGCATTGCCTCATATTTTGCATCGCCAACTAATGTTGCAGGCTTTGCAGCATAAGGACCTTCACCAGCTTTGTATAAAGGGCCATTGCCATCTAAGTTTGTTCCATGGCAAATTCCACAATGAATTAAATATAATCTTTCCGATTCCATTAATTCGGCCCCAGTTAAATATTCAACAGGGCTAACAACCATTTTTGAAGCATGGTAATTTGTGGTATCCCCAATGGCATCTTTTGCTATCGGAAAAGGCATTTCTTCACCTCGAGCTAAAGTGCCATTTACGGGTCTATTATTATAAAATATTTTTGCACCTCTATCATTTTCATCAGTTGTAAAAATTGATGAATCTCTATCTGCATAAGTTTCATAAGCTCTACTATAAGCCATATCGGGCATATAAGTATTACTTGGCTTACGCTTTATTTCGTTACAACTAATTATTGTTGTAACCAATGCAACGCTTAAAAAAATATAAATTCCTTTCATTCAAAAAATATAAAAATTCCAAAAAATAATTACCATTAATTAAGCTATAGACATGTTGCCTTCAAATGGCATTACATCTTTATCATATCTTCCAATCCACCAACCTTCTTCTGCTTCTTCAGTTTTTGTTTCAATTGCCCCACTGTTTTTTAAAAATGCTTCTAAGTCAACTGTATTGGTTTTGCTCGTACACTCTATTACCATTACAAATAAATCATCGGTTGCTCTTGGATGAAAATGATGTTTTTTCACGAATGGTGCTAATTGACACAAATAGCAAAATGTAAGCACCATACCAACAGCTGAAAATAAAACGGTCAATTCAAA
>JANPAT010000422.1:0-1679 GCA_031430075.1 Chitinophagaceae bacterium
GATTAGACTATAAACAAATTACAGATTATGCCAGAAACATTGGCAACCATAATTTACGCAAACTAACTTTTCATGATCGTGGAAGAATGTTAAAAGCACTGGCTTTTCATTTGCAACAACAGTTACCAAAATTTTAACAAATTAGTTATCAATCTGGTGCAACAAAAGCTGATAGTTGGGTAGATATTGAAGGTGGTATTGGTAATTTATTATCTTATGCATCATTAAGAAGAAAATTTCCTGATGAAAGTTTTGCAATTGATGGTGAAAGCCACAACCTCAGTAAAGGCAATAGTTTCATGGCAACACATTTGTTAGTACCTAAAGAAGGCGTTGCTATACATATCAATGCTTTCAACTTTCCAGTTTGGGGAATGTTAGAAAAAATTGCTGTCAATATTTTAGCAGGAATGCCAGCTATTGTTAAACCTGCAACAGTAACTAGTTATTTAACAGAAGCTGTAGTTAAAGAAATTATTGTCAGTAAAATTTTACCTGAAGGTGCATTACAATTAATTTGTGGTAGTGCTGGAGATTTGTTGAATCATACAACAGATCAAGATGTCATCACATTTACAGGTTCTGCAACTACAGGATTAATGTTGAAATCTAATCCTCATATTTTATCTAACAATATTCCATTTACTATGGAAGCAGATAGTTTGAATTGTATTGTTTTGGGTGATGATGTTACTCCTGAAATGCCTGAGTGGGATATTTTTATTAAAGAAGTTAGAAAAGAAATGACTACAAAAGCAGGGCAAAAATGTACTGCTATTCGTAGAATATTTGTTCCAGAAAATAAAATTGAAGATGTACAAATTGCATTAGGCAAGGCTTTGGCTCAAACTACTATTGGCAATCCATTAAATTCAGCAGTTAGGATGGGAAGTTTGGCAGGATTAACACAACGTGATGAAGTAAAAGCTCAAGTTCAAAAATTATTAGTATCATCACAAATTATTTATGGTGCTTTAGATAGTGTTGAAGTAATTGATGCTGATGCATTAAAAGGTTCTTTCATCTCACCAATATTATTACTCAACCAAAATCCATTTGCAAGTAATGAAGTTCATGAAGTAGAAGCTTTTGGTCCTGTTAGCACTTTAATGCCTTATAAAAATTTAGATGAAGCCATTGCATTAAGTAAAAAAGGAAAAGGAAGTTTATGTAGCAGTATTGTAACTGCTAATCCTTCTATTGCTAAACAATATGTAATTGCTGCAGCAACACATCATGGAAGAATTTTAGTATTAAATAATGAATGTGCCAAAGAAAGTACTGGTCATGGTTCTCCTTTACCATTATTGGTTCATGGTGGTCCAGGACGTGCTGGTGGAGGTGAAGAAATGGGTGGTGTTCGTGGTGTTAAACATTATATGCAACGCATAGCTTTACAAGGTTCTCCAAACATGTTAACAGCCATTACAAATGTGTACCAACAATATGCAAAAGGCAATAAAGATACAGTTCATCCTTTTAGAAAACATTTTGAAGAATTGAATATTGGAGATCAACTGATCACTGAAAAAAGATTGATTACAGAAGAAGACATAAACAAATTTGCAGACCTCAGTGGTGATCAATTTTATGCTCATAAAACCTTTACCAATTTTGATGGAACTATGTTTGAAAAACAAGTTGCACATGGCTATTTTATTATGAGTGCTGCTGCAGGA
>JANPAT010000423.1:0-5763 GCA_031430075.1 Chitinophagaceae bacterium
AATTGATACGCTTTTTGCTGAAGGACAACGCCGTTATGCTGAAAGCCTTAGTGCTTATGCTCGACAGTTTATGGCTAGAATGGTAAAACCGGATGTTGATGATATTAAAGGACTTTGCCCAGCAATTGCTATTGAACAAAAAGTAATTACTCGTACACCAAGAAGTACAGTTGGGAGTATGACAGAAATTTATGATTATTTGAGATTATTGTTTGCAAGAATTGGTAAAACCATTAGCCCTATAAGTGGTAATGAAGTAAAGAAAGATGATGTAATTGATGTAATTAATTTTATTCAATTATTAAAAAAAGAAAGTAAAGCTTTTGTATTAATTGCATTTAAGACTCATGCAAAAAGAAAATATCAAGAGGAATTAAACATTCTCATTCAAAAAGGATTTAGCAGAATAGTTGTTAGAAATTCCTCAGCTAAGAAAGCTATTAGTAATACATATAGAATTGAAGAACTGCTTGAAAATACTAAACAATTAAAAGAAATTTTTAAACAAGATGATGAAACTCATGTTTATGTTTTAGTGGATAGAATTGTTACCAAAGATTTTGATGAAGATGATATACATCGGCTTTCGGATTCTATATCAACAGCTTTTTATGAAGGCGATGGCGAGGTTTTCATTGAAGTTGATGAGCAACAATTTCAACATTTTAGCAACAAATTTGAATTAGATGGAATGAAGTTCGAAGAGCCAGTACCCAACTTATTTTCCTTCAATAACCCTTTTGGTGCTTGCCCTACATGCGAAGGTTTTAGTCAGGTTTTAGGTATAGATGCAGATTTAGTTATTCCTCATAAAAACTTAAGTGTTTATGAAAGTGCAGTGGCTCCTTGGAAAGGTGAAAAATTAGTTTGGTGGAAAGAGCAATTTATTAAAAATGCAAAAGAATTTCCTATTCACAAACCCATAAATGAATTAACTAAAGAACAATTACATCAACTATGGAATGGTATTGATAAAGCCTTTGGTATAAAAGATTTTTTTAAAGAAGTTGAACAAAATTTATACAAAGTTCAATACAGGGTTTTACAAAGTAGGTATAGAGGCAGAACACAATGCAACGATTGCAATGGTTATAGATTAAGACCAGAAGCTTTATACATAAAAATTAATGAAAAGCATATTGGAGAACTGTGTCAACTTCCGGTAAGAGATTTAAAAAAATGGTTCAATGAAATTAAATTAGATGCTACCGATAAAGAAATTGCAAAAAGATTATTAATAGAAATACATCAACGATTAGATACTTTAATTAATGTGGGTTTAGGGTATTTAACTTTGGATAGACTTGCCAATAGTTTAAGTGGTGGAGAAAGCCAGCGAATTCAATTAACCCGAAGTTTAGGTTCAAACCTAACCAACTCATTATATATACTAGATGAACCTTCAATTGGTTTACATAACAGAGATACTAAAAAATTAATTACAGTTTTAAAATCTTTAAAAGAATTAGGCAATACAGTTGTTGTGGTTGAACATGATGAATTGATGATGAAAGAAGCAGATTATATTATTGATATGGGGCCTTTAGCTTCTCATCTTGGTGGTGAAATTGTAGCTACTGGAAATTATGATGATATTATTAATAATGAAAACAGTTTAACAGGAAAATATTTAAAAGGTGAGTTAACCATAATGCCACCCAATCAAACCAGAAAATGGTTAAGAAGTATTACTGTTGAAGGAGCTACACAAAACAATTTAAAAAATATAAATGTAACATTTCCTTTAGGTATTTTTTGTGGGGTAAGTGGAGTAAGTGGCAGTGGAAAAACAACACTTATTAAACAAATTCTTTACCCAGCATTACAAAAGTTAAAAGGTGAATTTGCAGATAAAGTTGGTAGCCATAAAACCATTTCTGGAGATGTTGATTATATTGATCAGATACAAATGGTTGATCAAAACCCCATTGGAAAATCATCAAGAAGCAATCCGGTAACTTATATTAAAGCTTATGATGAAATAAGAAATTTATTTGCCATTCAACCCTTATCAAAAATTCGAGGTTTCTTACCAAAACATTATTCTTTTAATGTTGAAGGTGGAAGATGTGATACTTGTAGTGGTGAAGGTGAGCAAATTGTAGAAATGCAATTCTTAGCAGATGTGCATTTAACTTGTGAAGTTTGTGCTGGAAAAAGATTTAAAGAAGAAGTATTGGATGTAACTTATTTTGAAAAAAATATTCATGATGTTTTAGAAATGAGTGTTGATGAAGCCATCACTTTTTTTGAAACACATAAGGAAAGTAAAAAAGTGGCAACAGCTTTAAAACCATTACAAGATGTTGGTTTGGGTTATATTAAACTTGGACAATCATCTAATACTTTATCTGGTGGTGAAGCCCAGCGTGTTAAGCTAGCTAGTTTTTTAGGTAAAGGAAAAGGTAATGGACACATACTTTTTATTTTTGATGAACCTACTACTGGTTTACACTTTCATGATATTAAAAAGCTTTTAGCTTCTTTCAATGCTTTGGTAGAACAAGGTCATTCTATAATAGTTATTGAACACAATACAGATGTGATTAAATCGGCAGATTGGCTAATTGACTTAGGACCAGAAGCTGGCGATGAAGGTGGTTATGTAGTTTACGAAGGCATTCCAAAAAACATCACTACAATAAAAGAAAGTTATACAGGAAAATATATGTAAGACTAATGTAATTTACTTAAAGCAACTTTAATTCTCTCCCACCCTTTTTCAATATTAGCAATGTTATTAGCAAATGAAAATCGAATACAATTATCGTTTCCAAAAGCACCACCCATTACACTTGAAACATTAGCTTTATTTAAAAGATACATAGTTAAATCGGCAGAATTTTTTATGATTTTTTCACCATCTGATTTGCCAAAATAAAAACTCACATCAGGAAAAACATAAAATGCACCATCAGGATTATTGCATTTCAATCCAGGAATTTCTGCAATCAATTCCATTACTCTTTGTTTTCTTTTAAAAAACTCAGCAGTCATTTTTTTTGATGGAGTGATATCTGATGTAAGTGCAGTTATTGCTGCTCTTTGAGTGATAGAGCAAGTTGCACTTGTAAACTGACCTTGTAATTTTTCGCATGCTTTAGCTACTTCAAGATTAGCAGCAAGATATCCTAAACGCCAACCAGTCATTGCAAAACCTTTACTCAACCCATTAATTACAACAACTCTTTCTTTAATTGAATCAAACGAAGCCAAGCTTTGATGATTACCAACAAAGTTGATGTATTCATAAATCTCATCACTAATAATATAGATGTTAGGATATTTTTCAAAAACTGTAACCAATGATTTTAATTCTTCTTTTGTATATACAGCACCACTTGGATTACATGGTGAAGAAAACATGAATAGTTTTGTTTTTGTAGTAATTGCAGCTTCTAATTGTTCAGCAGTTATTTTATACCCAGATTCAACAGTAGTATTTATTTGAACAACTTTTCCTCCCGCAATTTTTACTAATTCACTGTATGTTACCCAATATGGCGCTGGAATAACTACTTCTTCATCTTTATCTATAATAGCCAAAATTGCATTTGCTAAACATTGTTTTGCACCTGTAGAAACCACAATATTTTGAGGTGAATATTCTAATTGATTATCTCTTTTCAGTTTTTCACAAACAGCTTCTCTTAAATCTAGAAAACCTGGAACTGGTGTGTAATGGCTCCAATTATCATTAATTGCTTTTATTGCAGCATCTTTAATATGTTGAGGTGTATCGAAATCTGGTTCACCTAAACTGAGGTCAATAATATCAACTCCAGTTGCACGAAGTTCCCTTGCAAGCTTAGCCATTTTAAGGGTTTCGGGTTCATTGAATTTATCGAGTAATGAAGATAATGTTTGGCTCAAAACAAAATATTTTAAAGCAAATCTAAACGAAAAAAGTTAATGGCATATCTACCAATAACTTACAATTTTATTTTAAGTACTAATTAATTGTGTTTAGCTACATCAGGATAAATGTGATAAATAGCATCTGTATAAGGAACTATATTGGTTGGTGTGGTTAAAAGAATGGAATAAATGCCTTTGTTTGCTATTTGAACGCCAGTTCTGCTGCTGCTTGTTATTGTATCATTATACATATTAATACTATATGTGCCTGCACCAATATTTTGAAATTTTGTATAATTATCAAAAGTAGTGTGGTCTAAAAAGTTTCTATTTTTTTGATCAACAATTCCAAAACCAGGAGAAATTAATCGAACATTTATATAATTAAAATAAGCCTCAGTTCTAAAATCTAAAACACGAATAGCAGCAAAACCACTTACTAAATTCAATGGTAAATCGTCTTTAACAATATTCAATTTCCACTCATTACCTACTCTATAAAAAAAGCCAGAATATTTTGTATTGTTAACCATTGTAGGGTTAACATCAAGCAACCCTGCATTTGTAGATGAACTTAATTTAATATTGTTGATGCCATTCACTCCTGTAATATATCCTGAAGCATAGAATTTAGAAACAGATGTTACTTGCTTTGAATTTAAACTCACTTTTGTTTCGCCTAAATCCATTACATTAAAAAACTTAATTGCAGGTGGTACAACAACCTCTGGAGTAGTTGTACTGCTATTTAAATTTGATTCATACTTAGTGCATGAAAGATAAAAAAGCGATAAGCAAAAAATTGATATAAGTGTATATTTTATCTTCATAAAATGAAATTCTTTTTTATTAATTATGTTGAGCTACTTGATAATAACTAACAGGTAAAGTACCTTTTGAACTGGCTACATAACTCAGTGCCCCAGCAAAAACAGTATACTTTTTACCCGATTGAAAATTTTGATTAAAAGTTAAAACAGTACTATCAAGATATACAAATTTTATAATGCTTGTACCAGCAGTAATACTTTGAAATTTGTTATAATTAGTATCTACTTTAACATCTAAATATTTTCTGCTTGCAACAGAAACATTATCTAAGTAATTAGATAGTTTAAATGTAATTGGTGTGGATGTAGTTAATGGATCAAGACTTAAAAATCTAACTTGTGCAGCACCGCCAATTACAGTTGCTAAATCGTTTGATAATAACACTTCGCCAATAGGAGCAGCTGGCGATGTAAATAGTACATATGAATAATAAGAATAAGGTTTAAATAAATAGCTGGCTGTAGTTTGTACAGGATCTGAACTTGCACCAGAACCAATTTTACTTTTTACTAATCCATTACCAGCATTTACAACTGTATAACTTCCATCTTTTTTTAATGAAATGGAATCATTGTAGGTTACATAAGCTAATGCTGAAGAAGAAAAATTTAAATTTTGGATATAAGCATGAGGGCTATTGGTACTACCAGTTCCTCCAGAACCAGAAGATCCAGAACCTCCTGCTGGAGGCAACGGTGTCGGAGAACTTGAACCTCCTGAACTATTCCCAGTGCTTGAAGATGTTTTTGAAGTACCAGTGTATTTAGTACAAGAAATAAATATAATACTACAACATAGAATTACATTTCCACAATTTAATAAACTAAAATTTAAATACTTTTTTTTCATAACCCTAAAATATTTTACATCAACTAAATAATAATTATTGTATACATATACAATAAACATTAAAGATGTTTTTTAGGGAGGATTGTTTTAATAGAGGGATAAACTTTTAAACTGTTTTCTTATTGCTTCTTGAAAACAGCATACTTAACTTTATATGAACGAGCAAAATTCTAAATTATTGTTTTTTCAACTTTGATTTGATCATTTTAATATCAGTAAAATAGA
>JANPAT010000424.1:0-2550 GCA_031430075.1 Chitinophagaceae bacterium
AAAAATTCCTGAGCACTTAGTTTTTGAAAACAAAATATTGAAAAAATAAAAAATAATAACCGCATGAAGTGAAATTAATAAAAAAAGATAAGCCATCTTAAAAAAGATGGCTTAATATGTTTGTGCTTATTATTCTTCTGATTCTATGGGTTGAGATAATTTAATTTCTACTTTATTGTCTTTTAAAATTTTGAACCACTTTACCATTTTTTTTCTATCACTATCATATACTCGTTCAAAATCCATTGTTGGAAATACTTTTTTGAAATAATCTTTCACAACTTTAGGTTCTTTCTCATCTGGCAAAGCCTCTGTAGCTTTTTCCATAGCATGAAAAATTTCTACTAAATTTACATTTTCTCGAGTGGTATAAATTTCAATACTTTCAATATGAGAAAAATTATGAATTCGATTACTGGCAAATTTTGTTGATTTATCTTCTAGAGATCGAATAATTGCTCCATCAGATTTACTACTAATCAGTTCAAATAATCCAGAAAGTTTGGTAACAGAAATGAGTTTACTATATTCCATATTTTAAAATTGGCAACAAAAGTAATCATCGAAAATTAAAAGGCAAATCTTATTTATTTTTATTGTTTAAATTCTTCTCATCAAAAAATTTCCACACTGTAAACATAAAAATAGGGATGAATATTAAAAGTGCAATTTTAAAATTAACCTCATAAATTCTAATAATATAAGCTCGTATTGAAATTTGATCAGCTGCTTCTTTTCCAAGTAAAAAGTTGAATATTGATTTAACCATTGGACCAATGATTTTTACTTTATTCCAATTAGTATATTGAACGCCTTCAAACAAATAATCCTGACTATAACCTTTAGGAAATTGTTTTTTATAATAATTGATATTATTTTTTACTTCTTCGAAACTTGCTAAATTGCCTAATGAATCTTTAAAATATAAATTGTATAAAGGATCCATTACAATCCAACCATTATCTTTTTTTACTTCAATTACAATATGGCCTCCAAATTTTCCATTAACCTTCATCTGTGCAAATCTCACAACAAACCCATAAGATTTAAGAATTCGTGCAAGAATAACTGAAGCACTGCCACATGCACCATTGCCTACTAATAAATCCATAGTACTTGGTCTAAAAATTTCAGCTTTAAACCCTCTTATTTTTTTACCCCCAAATACATCCAACCTATTATGCTCAAAACTATTTGCAAGATTGAGAGCTCGAATGAAAAATGTATCCCTATTGTACTTTCCTACACTATCTCTTGTTACATATTGTGCTACTGCACCATAAACTTCTTTTTCGTAAGTTGATTCTGATTTAAAATATAAGATTGATGCAATTAACAACCCATTTAAGAAACATAAAAAATAAAGATTGGTAAAAAAGGATATGAACTTATAAATAATTTTCATAAAAGTGGATGTTCAAGTTTAGCTTATTCAGATTTAATGAATAGGCCATTTGATATTTGTTTGCAAATTTATGGTTCTCAGCCAAAATTATTCAACTTTGTTATAAATGGCATAAAAATATAATGACAGAATCAAAAAATATAGTAATAATTGGTGGTGGGGCAGCTGGATTTTTTTGTGCTATAAATGTAGCCCAACAAAATCCAAATCTAGATGTAATTATTGTTGAAAAAAGTAATAAAATACTTAGTAAAGTAAAAGTTAGTGGTGGTGGAAGATGCAATGTGACTCATGATTGTAAAGACATCATTGAACTTTCAAAAAAATATCCTAGAGGCGAAAAGTTTTTGAAAAAAGCATTTCATTGGTTTAGTGTTCAAGATACTATTAACTGGTTTAAACAAAACCAAATTGATTTAAAAGTAGAAGAAGATGGTAGAATGTTTCCAGCTTCAAACTCATCACAAACTATTATAGATTGTTTTTTACAATTAACAACCCAATTACAAATTGAAATTAAACTTCAGCATGAAGTAAAAAATATTTTGAAAGTAAATGAGATTTTTAAATTAGAGCTCAATAATGGCAATATTTTACAAGCAGATTATTTGTGTATTGCTGCAGGTGGTTTTCCTAAACTAAATCAATTTAATTGGCTATTAAATTTTAATCACAACATCATCGCTCCTGTACCTTCACTTTTTACATTTAATTTACCCAATAACCATATTAAAACTTTAATGGGAATAAGCGTACCTGATGTACAAATTAAAATTTCGAATACTAATTTTCAAACCTCAGGTTCAATATTAATCACTCATTGGGGATTTAGTGGTCCTGCTATTTTAAAACTATCAGCTTTTGCATCAATAACATTAGCTCAACTTAATTACAATTTTTCAATTCAAATTAACTGGCTGAGTAAGCTTACAGTGCAAGACTTGAATTTCGAATTTGATTCTTATAGAAGTCATAAGCCCAAACAAAAAATTAGCAACAGCAACAATTTTAACTTACCCAATAGATTATGGCAATATTTTTTACATGTTTCTGATGTAGACCCAGATGTAACTTGGGCTAATTTAGGTTCAAAACAAAAGAATGCCTTAATAAAAAATTTAACCGACCAAAATTTTTTAGTTTCT
>JANPAT010000425.1:0-11762 GCA_031430075.1 Chitinophagaceae bacterium
CCTACTGTTGAAATGGCTGTTGTATTTGAAGAAGCACATGGTGGAATTATTTTAACAGCTAGCCACAATCTAAAAGAATGGAATGCTCTTAAACTTTTAAACCATAAAGGAGAATTTATAAGTGCTGCAGATGGCCAATTAATTTTAGAAATTGGAGAAAATGCCGACTTCCAATTTGTTTCAGTTGATCAATTAGGAAAACATTTTACAAACGACAAATCACTTCAAAAACATATCAATGCAATTGTAGCATATCCTCTTGTAGATATTAAATCTATTCAACAAAAAAAGTTTAAAGTAGTGGTTGATGCTATCAATAGTTCTGGTGCTTTTGCCATTCCAAAATTATTACATGCTTTAGGTGTTGATGATGTTATTGTGTTGAATAAAGAGATGCATGGCGATTTTGCACATAATCCAGAACCTTTGCCTCAACATCTTTCAGAAATTTGTGCAGAAGTTGTAAAACAAAAAGCAGATATAGGAATAGTAGTTGACCCTGATGTTGATAGACTTTGTTTTGTTTGTGAAGATGGCTCTTTATTTGGAGAAGAATATACTTTGGTTGCAGTTGCTGATTACATTTTACAACATAAAAAAGGAAATACTGTAAGTAATTTGTCATCAACAAAAGCATTAAAAGATGTTACATTAAAACATGGTGGAGTATATACTCCATCGGCAGTTGGAGAAGTGAATGTAGTAAATAAGATGAAAGCAGTAAATGCTGTTATTGGTGGAGAAGGTAATGGTGGAATTATAGTTCCAGATTTACATTATGGTAGAGACGCTTTAATTGGTATTGCTTTATTTTTAACCCATTTAGCAAAAGAGAATAAAACAGTTAAGCAACTTCGCAATACTTACCCAAATTATTTTATTAGCAAAAATAAAATTGATTTAACTGTTGGCTTTGATATTGAAAAAATATTTAATCATATTAAAACCAAGTACAACAAATATCCCATTAATACAGAAGATGGATTAAAAGTTGAATTCGAAAATGATTGGGTTCATTTAAGAACAAGTAATACTGAGCCTATCATTAGAATTTATAGTGAAAGTACTCATGAAATTACTGCAGAAAATATTGCTCAAAAAATGATTCTAGATATTAAAGAAGCACTTTAACCAATAATATTTCAACAAAATAATGTCAATTCACTTAGAAAATATTGGTAAAAAATTCAACAAAGATTGGATTTTTAGATATTTAAATACATCGTTCCATTTTAATGAAACATATGCTATAATTGGTTCTAATGGAAGTGGCAAAAGCACATTACTACAAATTATATTAGGCTTCATTGAACCAACCGAAGGAAATATCAAGTTTGAATTAAAAGATAGTTTACTTACAACAATTCAATTTTCTAGTTTCAGCATTGCAGCTCCTTATGTTGAATTGATTGAAGAAATGACTGCAGTAGAGTTTTTGAAATTTCATTTGAAATTTAAAAATATCATCAACAATTATTCTTGCGAAGATGTTTTAAACAAAGTTCAATTAAGTAAATCAAAAGATAAGCAGATTCGTTTTTTTAGCAGCGGTATGAAACAAAGATTAAAACTAGCTCAAGCTTTTTTTAGTGATAGTTCTGTTTTGCTTTTAGATGAACCTTGTTCTAATTTAGATAAGCAAGGAATAAATCTATACCATCAGCTCATTAAAAATTACTCCAATAATAGATTGGTTATTATTTGCAGTAATGACGAACAAGAGTATTCTTTTTGCTCACAAATTGTAGACCTCAATAAAATAAATACAGCCTAAAACATTTTAATAGTGAAAGATTTTTTGCAAACAATAAAAAATTCAGTCAATATTCAATTGATTTTATTGTTTGGATTAATTGTTCAAATACTTTTTTGTATTACAAGTGTAGGTTATTTTCATCCAGATCAACATTTCCAAATCATTGAATTTTCATCTTTACAACTTCATAAAAATAATGCGGCTGGTGCCGTTTGGGAACTTCAAAGCAATATAAGACCTACTTTACAAGTGTATCTTTTTTCGGGTTTTAGAATTGCTTGTGAAAAATTATCTATAATAAATCCATTCAACCAACTTTTAATCTTAAGACTTATTCAAGGCTTACTATTCTGGATTTTTTTAAATTATATTTCATTCTTTTATAACAAATATGCAACAAAGAAGAATTTAATTATTACACTTTTAATTATTAATTTTTCATGGTTTTTGCCTTATTCGAGAACTCTTTTTAGTTCAGAAGTAACAGCAGCTCTGATTTTCTTTCCTGCTATTTTCTGGTTTCATAAATCACAGCTAGAAAAATCAATAACCTTTTTTAAACTTTTTGTAATTGGATTGTTGATTGCTTTGAGTTTTTATTTAAGGTTTCAATTGGGGTTTGCCATTGCAGGATTTTTTACGCTTATCTTTTTAATAAATAAGTTGTATAAATACAGTTTTTTTGTACTTATAGGTTTTACAATTGGAGTGTTGATTAATGTATTTATTGATTATCAATTTTATCATAAAATAGTGTTTACACCATTTGTTTATTTTAAGATAAATATTATTGAAGGTGTGGCAGCTTCATTTGGTGAAAAAAGTTTTTTCTATTATTTAGGTGTATTAGCAGGTGTTACAGTGGTTGCTCCAATTAGCATACTACTACTAATACAATATTTTAAAATAAGTATCCAAAAATTCAAACACCCTTTAGTTATAACATGCTTATTCTTTTTAGTTGGCCATAGTATGGTTGCACATAAAGAGGAAAGATTTTTGTTTACAATTATTAATATAATACCCATTGTATTATCTATTGGTGGCTTAGATTATTTAATTAAAAAATATCAACAATCAAAAATTTACAAATACATTATTAATACAAGTTTAGTGCTGAATACTTTTTTATTAATAGCATTTATTTTTATTCCTTATTCACAGAGCATTCACTTTATTGAAAATTTAAGTGGCAATAAAAGAATTCAAAATAAATTGGTTTATTGTTTTGAAAGAAATCCATTACAAACAGAGAGTAAGCTTCCATTAACTTTTTATAGCCATCAATTCAAAAACACCCAATTTGTTAACTTTAATTCGAAGGATAGTGTTGCTTTTAAAAATAAACCTCAACCAGAAATCATCATTTCTACATACAATGATCTTAGAGACCAAAATTTTCATCCAGAAACATTAGGTTATACCCCAGTTTTATATTCCTCTACACTTTTATGGAAATTAAATGTTTATTTAGAACAAAAGGGTTTGAATTCAATAAATGACATTTGGGTAGTTTACAGATTCAATAAATAAAAAAAGTCTCGAATAAATTCGAGACTTAGATGTTATCTGTTTTACTAAAAAAAAATTATTTCTTTTTAGGAGCAGCTTTTTTTGCAGCAGCTTTTTTAGGAGCAGCTTTTTTTGCAGGAGCAGCTTTTTTAGGAGCAGCTTTTTTTGCTGGAGCAGCTTTTTTAGGAGCAGCTTTTTTTGCTGGAGCGGCTTTTTTAGGAGCAGCTTTTTTTGCTGGAGCGGCTTTTTTAGGAGCAGCTTTTTTTGCAGCTTTTGCCATGTTTTAAAATTTAATGGTTAGTAAATATTCCACTAAAATAGAAACATTTTTGAAACTACAAAAAAATATTTTTAAGCTTCTGCTGTAATTATTGAAACAGTAGTTTTTTGGTTAGTGCCTTTTTTAAAATTTACAACACCATCTGTTAATGCAAAAAGAGTAAAATCTTTTCCAACACCAACATTTTTTCCTGGATGATAAACAGTTCCTCTTTGACGAATGATAATGTTACCAGCTATTGCAGGCTGTCCTCCAAAAATTTTTACACCTAATCTTTTACTGTTACTATCTCTACCATTCTTTACTGAACCTTCACCTTTTTTGTGTGCCATCTTTTTATAATTATAATTTTATAAAATTTTATTTTTTTTCAACTTGATATAAAAAATATCAAATATTAATACTTTTTCATAAAAAGTATTAGGCTATACTTTCAATTTTAATTTGAGTATAGTGTGTACGATGTCCATGTTTTTTTCTAAATCCTTTTCTTCTTTTCATTTTAAAAGCGATCACTTTATCACCTTGTACAAGTGCCTTAGTAATTTCTGCTTTTACAGAAGCATTAATATTAGAAACTGAAATTGTGCCACCATTTTCGGTAAACAAAACTTCATTAAATTCTATTTTATCACCATCATTACCTATTATATGTGGAACATATAAACTATCTCCTGCTTTAACTTTAAATTGCTGTCCAGCAATTTTTACTACAGCTAACATAACTCAAAAATTTTTTGGACGGCAAAAGTAAGGTTATAGCTCCAAACAATAAAATGTTTTTATAATAAAGCCTTAAGATTTATGGTAAGTTTTTATTACCAACTTGTTTTCAGTTAAATTTTGGGTATCTATTGTTGAAATCTTAGCTTTACATTATGGACTTTAAATCTTTTTTTGCCAAACCATTTGCAACTTTTATATCCAAAAAAATACAAAAAAGCAAAGCAAATGCTATTGAAGACCAAAACATTATATTCAAATCCATCATTCAAAAAGCTTCAAAAACTGTATTTGGAAAAGAACATCAATTTATTGAAATAAAAAATCATTATGATTTTACAAAAAATGTTCCCTTAAGAGATTATGAGGCATTCAAACCATTTATTGAAGAAATAAAAAAAGGCAAAATAAATATACTTTGGCCTGGAAAACCTCTGTATTTCGCCAAAACCAGTGGAACAACAAGTGGAGCAAAGTATATTCCAATTACAAAAGATTCTATTTCAAACCACATAAATACTGCAAGAAATGCTTTACTATGTTACATGGCAGAAACTGGTAATTATAATTTTGCTAATGGTAAAATGATTTTTTTAAGTGGATCTCCCGAGCTTGAAAGAGTTGCAAATATTCCAACAGGTAGATTAAGTGGTATAGTTAATCATCATGTTCCAAAATATTTAAGAGCCAATCAACTTCCTAGTTTTGAAACCAATTGTATAGAAGATTGGGAAGAAAAGTTGGAAAAAGTTATCAATGAAACAATACATCAAAACATGACGCTTATTAGTGGCATTCCTCCATGGGTACAAATGTATTTTGATAAATTACAAGAAATTTCTGGAAAGAAAATTGGAGAATTATTTCCAAATTTTAGTGTTATGGTTTATGGTGGTGTAAATTTTGAACCTTATAAAACAAAACTTTTAGAAAGTATTGGGGGAAAAATAGACACTATAGAATTGTTTCCTGCAAGTGAAGGTTTTTTTGCTTTTCAAGATGCACAAAACGAAAAAGGCATGTTGCTAAATACCAATAGTGGTATTTTTTACGAATTTGTTCCCGCTAATGAAATATTCTCAGAATGCCCTACACGATTGACTTTGAAGGATGTTGAGTTGCATGTTAATTATGTATTAATTATTAGCAGCAATGCTGGTTTATGGGCTTACAATATTGGTGATACTATAAAATTTGTTAGTCTTAATCCATATAGAATTATTGTTTCTGGAAGAATAAAACATTTTATTTCTGCATTTGGAGAACATGTAATTGGAGAAGAAGTTGAATATGCCTTATTAAAAGCAGCAGCAGAAGAAAATATTTCTATAACAGAATTTACTGTAGCTCCCAACATTGCTCAAGATGATAAAAAAAGTTATCACGAATGGTTTATAGAATTTGAAAACCTTCCTGCAGATATTCGTCAATTCGGTAAAAAAATAGATGATAATTTAAGAAAGAAAAATGTTTACTATGATGATTTAATTTCAGGAAATATTTTAGACACGCTTCATATCAACACCATTAAAAAAAATGGATTTATAGATTATTTGAAATCTATTGGAAAACTTGGTGGTCAAAATAAAGTACCCCGATTAAGCAATGATAGGGTGTTAGCAAATGCTCTTCTTCCTTATATAAAAAGTTAAGTTTTGATAATTTCTAACATAGTAATTCAATTGTTTTAATTTTGCCGAATGAGCAAGAAGGGAAAAGTAATGGTTGCCATGAGTGGTGGTATTGATAGTACTGTAACTGCTTTAATGTTACACCACGAAGGTTACGAGGTTGTTGGTATTACCATGAAAACATGGGATTATGCAACAAGTGGTGGTACATCTAAAAAAGAAACGGGTTGTTGTAATATTGATAGTTTTAATGATGCTCGACAAGCGGCAGTACATCATGGATTTCCTCATTTTATTTTAGATATTAGAGAAGAGTTTGGCGATTTTGTAATTGAAAATTTTGTTGAAGAATATTTGGCAGGAAGAACGCCAAACCCTTGTGTAATGTGCAATACACATATCAAATGGAAAGCTTTACTTAAAAGAGCTAATGCGTTAGATTGTGATTTTATTGCAACTGGTCATTATGCTGAAGTAAATAAGCATACCAATGATAGATATTTTATTAGTAAAGGATTAGATGAAACTAAAGATCAAAGCTATGTTCTCTGGGGACTAGATCAAGAGTTATTGAGCAGAACTATTATGCCCTTAGGCAAATATCATAAAACTCAAATTCGACAAATGGCTCATGATTTGGGTTATCCTGAATTAGCAAAAAAAAGTGAGAGTTACGAAATTTGTTTTGTACCAGATAATGATTACAGAGGTTTTTTAAAAAGAAGAGTTGATGGTTTGGAAGAAAAAGTAAGTGGAGGTTGGTTTGTAGATAAACATGGAAAGAAACTAGGTCAACATAAAGGTTATCCTTTTTATACCATTGGTCAACGTAAAGGTTTAGAAATTGCCTTAGGAAAACCAGCTTATATAACAGCAATTGACCCAGAAAAAAATACAGTTGTATTAGGCGAAGAAAAAGATTTAGAACAAACTGAAATGTTAGTTATAAAGCCCAATTGGATGAAGTATGATGGTATTATTGATGCTCAAGAAGCTATAACAAAAATTCGTTATAAAGACAAAGGTGCTTTAAGTAATTTATACAATAACAACCCAGGTGTAAAAGTAAAATTTTACGAAAATGTAAAAAGCATTGCACCCGGACAAAGTGCAGTTTTTTACGAAGGCAATGATGTTATTGGTGGAGGAATAATACAATTAGGTTTTAACTAATCTGCTTTTTTCAATAATACAACATAAGTTGGAAAGTGATCACTATAACCACCTCTATAAGTTAATCCATCCCATGTTCTCATACCATAACCTTTGTACCTACCTATATTTTCAGTTAAAAATTCTCTATTAAATATAAATTGTTTTTTAAAGAAGAACCCACCTTGCTTTTTATCTAACCATTTATAACTCACAATAATTTGATCAAACAAACCCCAAGCATCTTGATAAGCTAAGGTTCCATAACCATTTTTATACATTTCAACCCATGGGTTAAAAAGATTTCCTGGTTTAGTTTCTTCAATAGAACTTTTAGATCCTAAAACTTTTGTTAAGCTTGGGCTAATAGGATCATCATTTAAATCTCCCATTACAATATATTTAGTTTCTCCTTCTGCCAACATTAAACTATCAATATGTTTCTTACAAACTGCTGCAGCTGCAGCTCTTCCTGGTGCACTTCTTTCTTCACCTCCTACTCTACTCGGCCAGTGATTTACATAAACATTAATAATTTCACCATCAAGTTTTCCTTTTACCCATAGTACATCTCTTGTATAATAAGCATCTTTTGAACCTGAAGGTAAATGAACATATAAGGCCCTGCTATCAACAACTTCAAAATATTTTGGATTATATATAAAACCAACATCAACACCTCTTCTATCCTTACTATCGTAATGAACTATTTGATAATTTCGAGATTTTATTAAAGGATGATTTACTAAATCTTGTAAAACATTAATATTTTCAACTTCAGCAACACCTAAAAGAGCTGCTCCATCTGGACAAGGAATTTTTTCATCATCAGTACCTAAACGTTGAATTACTGAGGCTAATTTTCCTAGTTTATTCAAATAAATATTTGCATTATAATTTCGAGCACCAGTTGGTAAAAATTCTTCATCATCAATTTTGGGGTCATCTAATGTATCATAAAGATTTTCTAAATTATAAAAAGCTACAACAGCCACTTTATAATTTTTTTTTTGAGCTTGAACAGAAACGCTAATTAATATTATAATAGCTACTAAACTTCTTTTCATAAAATCAAATTGTTTACAAACATAGTTTAGCATTTTATATTTTATAGTTAAAATTCGTTGAATTGTTTTTTTTATACATCTTTTAATTTCAGCTTTACCTTCAGAAAGTTTTTTTTACCGTTTATACTATATAGTAAACTTTTTGCATGTACTTACATCCAAATTTGCAAATCAATTAAAAAAATGAAGAAATTTTTATTAGCATTTATATTTTTAACCATTTTAAACTATACTAATGCACAAATGCCAAGTGGAACACAAAGAGGACCTAGAAATATGAGTAGTGGCTCTATGAATGTAGGCAGGTTTTATGGCAAAATAGTAGATAAACTGACCGATAAGGGAATTGAAAGTGTAACTATTCAATTAAAAGGAAATAGATACGATTCTGTTTCTAAAAAAATGAGAGAAGCAGTTTTAAAAACAGTTTTTACTGAAGCTAATGGTGATTTCAATTTAGAAGATTTACCCATTTTTGGCAACTTCCAATTAATTGCTTCTGCAATTGGTTACAAAAAAATTGAAAAGAAATTAACTTTTGGAATAAGTTTTCCAAGTAATGGTGCAGCTTCTGATCCGAATGCTATGCAACAAATGATGGCTTTAGCCGATAAAGATTTAGGAAATTTTCAAATGGATGTAGATGCGAGTTATTTAGGAGATGTTACTATTAGCACCTCGTCAAAGCAACAATTTGAATTAGGAATTGATAGAAAAATTTTTAATGTTGATAAAAGTTTAGTTTCTGCAGGACAAACTGCTGTTGAATTAATGAAAACAATACCATCATTAAGTGTAGATATCGATGGAAATGTTTCTTTAAGAAATGCTGCACCAACAATTTTTGTTGATGGTAGACCTACTACTTTAACGCTTGACCAAATTCCTGTAGATATTATAGATAAAGTGGAAATCATCACTAATCCATCAGCTAAGTTTGATGCAAGTGGTGGTAATGCTGGTATACTTAATATTATTCTAAAAAAGAACCAAAAAAATGGCTATAACGGAAATGTAAGATCTGGTATTGATAGTCGTGGAAGAATAAATTTAGGTGGTGACATTAATTTACGACAAAATAAATTAAATGTTTTTGCAAGTGGTAATTACAATCAAAGAAAATCTATATCAACAAACCTTGCACACACAACACTATTTACTAATCCAGATACTACAATAGCTTCAGCAGAAAATCAAACCAATATTGGCTATTTTGCTTTTTTTAGAGGTGGCATAGATTTTTTAGTTGATAACAGAAACACCATTACATTAAATGGTAATTTTAACAGAGGTAATTTTAAAACAGATGCACTTCAAAATATTGATTCTGCAAATACTGCAAAATATTCTTACAGTAATAGAAATTCGTTTAGTGAATTTAATTTTAGAAACGTAGGAACCCAATTGAGTTACAAACATAATTTTCCTCAAACTGGCCACAATATTGGTGCAGACATCAATTATAATTTAAGTTCGAATACAAGATCTAGCGACATTTCTACTCAAACATTTTTTCCAACTGGTACACCAAAAAATAATAAATTTTTACAAAGAGCAGATGGTTCTGGTAAAAACGAATTTTTTACTTTTCAATCTGATTATGAAAGAAAGTATAAGAATGATACAAAATTTGAAGCAGGTGTAAGAGCAGCTGTTAGAAATTTTGAAACTGAAAACTTAACATATATTGATGGTTCTGGTTCTGGTAATTACACTTTAAATAATCGTGCTAGTAACAAGTATAAATACACCGATAAAGTGTATGCTGTATATACAACCTATAGTTTTAAAACAGAAACTACCAATTTTCAATTAGGCTTAAGAGCAGAAAGCTCAGATTATTTTGGTCAACTTAAAACCATAGCTGGTGGAGATTCTACATCTTTTAGTATTAAATATCCTTTAAGTCTTTTCCCTTCTGTTTTCATAACTAAAAGACTACAAAATAAACAAGATTTACAAATCAATTACTCAAGAAGAGTTAATAGACCAAACTTTTTTCAGTTATTACCCTCTTACGATTTTACAGATCCTCAAAATCCATCTGTGGGTAATCCAAACTTAAATCCAGAATTTACACATTCATTTGAGTTTTCGTACAACAATCAATATGGCAAAGGCTCTAATTTTTTAGCTACTACATATTTCAAGTATAGCGAAAATTTAATTACAAGATATATTTACAAAGACGTTAACAGAAATTATAAAGATGCTACAGATAGCTTATTCTATGGAAGCTATATTAATGCTAATAATAGCTATACTTATGGTTTAGAATTAACGAATAGAATGGCTGTTACTAAATGGTGGGACTTAATGTTGAATTTTAATTTATACAATACACAAATCAATGCTGTAATTCCAAATCAAACCATCAACAATTCATTAGTAAGTTGGAATAGCAAAGTGAACAATACATTTAAATTAAGCAAAGGTTTAAACTTACAAATTAATTGGGATGCTCGTAGTAAAACCATTATTCCACAAGGTGGTGGTAGAGGTGGTGGTGGTGGAATGTTTGGTGGAGGTAATCAAACTCTTGCACAAGGATTTACTTTACCAAGATATTTTGATATTGATGTATCTATCAGAAAAGAATGGACTTGGAAAAATGGTAGAACTTTTGCAGCAAACTTAAGCATCAATGATATTTTTGCTACACATGTTTTTACAGAAACTAATGCCATTTATTTTAATCAAAATACAGATAGATTAAGGGATCCACAAGTATTACGATTAAATTTAAGCTATCGTTTTGGAAAACTAGACTTCAGTTTATTTAAACGTAAAAACACTAAAGCAGAACAAGGTGGAGGAATGGATATGATGGGTCAATAAAATTCAACAAATAGTAAAAAACGCAGATGAAAAACTGCGTTTTTTTTGTTTATACTTTACTTACTTTACACAAATATTTTATATGCATATTAATTTTGAATTTAAAGCAACAACTAATCAGTTAAATGTATTAGAAACAAAACTTAAAACATTACAGCCAAAATTTATTGGTCAAGATCATCAAATAGATTCTTATTTTAACACTGATAATGGCCGTTTAAAATTAAGAGAGGGTAATATTGAAAATGCCTTGATACATTATAATAGAACCAATAGTGCAAATGCAAAACAATCTGATGTAACATTATATTCACCATCAAATTCAACATTATTAAAACAACTCCTCACAAAATCGAATGGAATAAAAATTATTGTAGATAAACAAAGAAGCATCTATTTTATTGATAATGTAAAATTTCATTTTGATGAAGTTAAAAACTTAGGAACTTTTATTGAAGTTGAAGCCATTGATACAAATGGAAGTTTTGGAATAGAAAAATTAAAAGAACAATGTGATTTTTATATCAAGTTTTTCGAAATACAACCGCAAGATTTTATTGAATGTTCTTATAGTGATTTGCTAATGAAATAAATGAGTGATGTATTAATTGCATATTAGTAAAAGCTATCCTTTATTTTCGCCGTTCAATAAATTAAATTGAACCACCCCTCAGTTGCCATAGTAATTTTAAATTTTAATGGAAGTGCTTATTTAAAAAAGTTTCTTCCGTTTGTAATGTCATCTACGTATTCAAACAAAGAAATTATTGTTGCTGATAATGCTTCAACCGATGATTCTCTTG
>JANPAT010000426.1:0-7692 GCA_031430075.1 Chitinophagaceae bacterium
CAGTTATTGAAAAGCAAACTGTAAAACATAATGGTAGCACTAATAATTATACTATTACCCTAAATAAAATTATTTTTACCGGAACTTATATTGTTCGTGTAACTAATGAATCAACCAGCTTAACACAAAAAATAATAATTAATAATTAAGTTGCTATTTCAACACGCTTAATTCTTTTCCAACTTTTGTAAATGCAGCAATTGCTTTATCTAAATGTTCTTGCTCATGAGCAGCACTAAGTTGAACTCTAATTCTGGCTAAACCTTTTGCAACAACAGGAAAGAAGAAACCAATTACATAAACACCTTCATCTAAAAGTTTAGCAGCAAAAGTTTGTGCTACCACTGCATCATATAACATTATGGGAACTATTGGATGATCGCCTGGCTTAATATCAAAACCAGCAGCAGTCATTTCTTTTCTGAAATATTGAGTGTTGTATTCTAATTTATCTCTTAATTCAGTAGTTTCTGTTAACATATCTAATACTGCAATACTTGCACCTACAATGCTTGGTGCTACAGTGTTTGAGAATAAATAGGGTCTGCTGCGTTGACGCAGCATTTCAATTATTTCTTTTCTACCACTGGTAAAACCACCACTTGCACCACCAAGAGCTTTACCTAATGTTCCTGTAATAATATCTATTCTCCCCATTACATTTCTATACTCGTGGGTACCTCTACCAGTTTTGCCTAAGAAGCCACTGCTATGGCATTCATCTATCATAACAATAGCTTTATACTTGTCGGCTAAATCACAAATTTTGTCCAGCTGAGCAATAGTTCCATCCATACTAAAACTTCCATCAGTAACAATAATTCTACTTCTGCATGCAGCAGATTCTTTTAGTTTAGCTTCTAAATCTTGCATGTTGTTGTGCTCGTATCTAAAACGTTGTGCTTTACATAAACGAACGCCATCAATAATAGAAGCATGATTTAATGCATCGCTAATAATGGCATCTTCTTCATTAAACAAAGGCTCAAAAACACCACCATTGGCATCAAAAGCTGCAGCATATAAAATAGTATCTTCTGTTCCTAAAAAATCTGCAATCTTTTTTTCAAGTTCTTTATGAATATCTTGTGTGCCACAAATAAAACGAACACTGCTCATACCATAACCATGTGTATCTATTGCTTTGTGTGCAGCTTCTATCACTTTTGGATGAGAGGATAAGCCCAAATAATTATTGGCACAAAAGTTTAAAACTTTTTTACCATTCACTACAATTTCAGGACCTTGTTCACTAGTAATGATTCTTTCTTTTTTAAATAAACCAGCAGTTTCAATTTCAGTTAATTCCTTACCAATTCTTTCAACAAAATTTTGATTCATAAACTTATTTTTTGAGAAGAACAAAGTTATTGGATTGAGGTTTTATGGATAGCATAAAATTTACAAGCATATTTGCATTTCATTAGTTGAAATTTCATTATGTTGGATTTTGAAAAAAATAATCAAGAGGAACAGCCATCTTTATGGGTAGTTATTCCATCAAAAATAGTTTCATATATTTTTCATCCATTATTTATACCTACATATATTTTTCTTTTTCTGGTGTTTCAATTTCCTTACGAGTTTGCAAATATTACAGATTGGAAATTGAAGATGAAAATTTTTGGAGTGTTTTGGATGACGGCTTTCTTTCCTGCATTTGCAGTGTTTTTAATGTGGCGTTTAAAAATGAGTGATAGTATTTTTTTGAGAACACAAAAGGAGCGAATCATTCCTTACTTTATTACCATGTTTTTTTATTGGTGGATGTATTATTTAAGTAAAAACATGACCGACCAACCAGAAGTGTTGAAGTTCTTTTATTTTGGAATTTTTTGGACTACTATTATTGGAGTTATGATTAACAATTTTATAAAAATTAGTTTACATACAATTGCTGCAGGAAGTGCTGCAATGGCTATATTTTTATTTTCTTTTTACTACGAAACCAATTTAGGTATTGCAATAAGTATTTCAGTTATTTTATGTGGAGTTATTGCTTCTGCAAGATTATTTGTAAGTAACCATACCAATATTGAAATATATAGTGGCTTTGCACTTGGTGTTTTTTGTCAGCTTTTAGGTTATTGGATTTGTATGTAATTATTGCTCGTTATATTTTTTAGCAGCTGCAATAAAACTTACAAATAATGGAGCTGGTTTTTGTACAGAACTTTTTAATTCAGGATGAAACTGCACCCCAATAAAAAATGGATGATTAGGCAATTCCATAATTTCTACTAAACCAGATGCAGCATTTGTTCCACTACCAATCATTCCTGCAGTTTCAAATTGTTCTAAATAATCGTTATTAAATTCATATCTGTGTCGGTGCCTTTCTGTAATTTCTGTTGTTCCATAAATTTGATGAGCTAAAGAATTTTCTTTTAAATTACAAGGATATGCACCTAAACGCATAGTGCCACCCATCATCTTAATTTTTTTCTGTTCTTCCATCAAACTAATTACAGGGTTTTTTGTTTCAGGGTCCATTTCTACACTATGAGCATCTGTAATACCTAAAACATTTCGTGCAAATTCTATCACTGCCATTTGCATACCTAAGCATATACCAAAGAATGGAAGGTTTTTTTCTCTTGCATATTTTACTGCAATAATTTTTCCGTCAATGCCTCTAAGTCCAAAACCAGGTGCAACAAGCAATCCATCTAAACCTTTTAATTTTTCATCAACATTTTGTTCATTAATAAATTCACTATGAATGTTTACTACCTGCACTTTAGCTTCATTAATAGCACCAGCATGAATAAAACTTTCTAAAATACTTTTATATGCATCTTGTAGTTCAACATACTTACCTATTAAGCCAATAGTAACTTTTGTTTTAGGGTATTTAAGTTTATCTAAAAATGATTTCCAATATTCTAAATCAGGCTCAGGAAAAACGGCGATGCCTAATTTTTTCATGCAAATCACATCTAATTTCTCTCTCAACATGAGCAATGGCACTTCATAAATAGTAGCTGCATCAATTGCTTCTATAACAGCTTCTGTTTTTACATTACAGAATAAGGCAATTTTATTTTTAATATCATTTCCCAAAACTTCTTCAGTTCTACAAACAATAATATCAGGATGTACACCAGTTTCACTCAACATTTTTACACTATGTTGAGTAGGTTTTGTTTTAAGTTCTTTTGCTGCTTTAAGATATGGAATTAAAGTTAAATGAATCACTACAACGTCCTCATCTGGTAATTGCCATTGAATTTGGCGAACAGCTTCAATAAAAGGTAAACTCTCAATGTCGCCCACAGTTCCACCAATTTCGGTTAGTATAATATCATAATCTTCAGTATCACCTAACAAAAACATTCTTCTCTTTATTTCATCGGTAATATGTGGTACAACTTGTACTGTTTTTCCTAAAAAATCACCTGCTCTTTCTTTATTAATTACAGTTTGATAAATTCTACCTGTTGTAACATTATTTAGTTGAGTAGTATTGATGCTTAAAAAACGTTCGTAATGCCCTAAATCTAAATCAGTTTCAGCACCATCTTCAGTAACAAAACATTCGCCATGTTCGTAAGGGTTTAATGTTCCAGGATCAACATTAATATAAGGATCAAATTTTTGAATGGTTACTCTAAAACCCCTTGCTTGCAATAGTTTAGCCAAGCTTGCAGCAATAATTCCTTTACCTAAACTACTTGTAACACCACCAGTAACAAAAATGTATTTAGCCATAGCTTTTCCCTTAGGGAGTTTTAAATTTTAATTTAAAAGAAATGACCAATAAATCTGAAGAGAAATGGATGAAAAATCCTAGAGGTCGTGCAAACTTAAAGTAAAAAATAATTATTAAAACTTTTTTACTTTGTTTTTTTATGATGAGGTTTCGTTAGCAACTGTATTCCAGTTTTTATTGTATTTAACAAACCAACTGAGCCATAAACTTCTTGAAAGTCGCATTAAAAAAGGCTGCATTGCAATTAAACCAACTATTGCAGTACCCATGCACCAAAAAACTTTATTATCATTCATTGAAAAGCCTATAATAACATACCAAGCAATAAAAACTGCAACAACAAAAGCCACTGCTAAAACATAACTCACATAACTAGTGCCATAATAAAAACCAGGCTCAATTTCAGTTTTTTGATTACAAACCGAACAATTTTCATTCATTTCCAGTATGTTTTTTAAGTTGTAAGCACTTTTGGTTTTAAATAAATCTCCTTTTCTACAACGTGGGCATTTATTGTTAAAAACACTTTTAAAATATTGGAAATTTAAAATGTTGCTCATATCGCTGCAAAGTAAAGCCAAATTAAATTAAAGTGTTTGTGATATACGTTACATATTTCATAAAGGATGAGCTAACACTTATCTTCGCTGCAAATTTTTTAAATTAGATATGTTACAAGTAAGTGTAATAAAAAATAATGCTGAATTAGTTAAAGAAAAATTAGCAATAAAATATTTTAAACAACTAGAACTTGTTGATGAAATTATTGTTTTGGATGAGGAAAGAAAAAAAGCTCAATTAGATTCTGAAACCATACAGGCTAAAATAAATACTGCATCTAAAGAAATTGGAAAGTTGATGGCTACTGGAAAAAAAGATGAAGCTGAAGAAATGAAATTAGCTGTTGGAAGTTGGAAATTGGAAGTTGGAGTTTTTAATGAACGTTTAATTAGTATAGAAAAAAAACTAAATGATGTATTAGTTTTATTACCAAATCTTCCTTCAGAAAAAGTGCCTATTGGTAAATCACCTGAAGAAAATGTAACAGTAAAAACTGGAGGAGAAAAACCACATTTACCTGAAAATGCTTTGCCTCATTGGGAATTAATAAAAAATTACAATTTAGTAGATTTTGAAACAGGTGCAAAAATTACAGGCAGCGGGTTCCCATTATATAAAGGACAAGGTGCAAAATTACAAAGAGCGTTATCTCAATATTTTTTAGATTTCAATATTGCTGCTGGTTACACAGAGTTTATTCCACCTTATATGGTGAATGAAGCTAGTGCTTATGGTACAGGTCAGTTGCCAGATAAAGAAGGTCAAATGTATCATGCAGTGGCAGATAATTTTTATTTAATACCAACTGCTGAAGTACCAGTAACTAATATTTATAGAGATACTATTGTAAAAAAAGAAGAGTTGCCTATTAAAATGACAGCTTACTCGCCATGCTTTAGAAGAGAAGCAGGAAGTTTTGGTTCTGATGTTAGAGGATTAAATAGAGTACATCAATTTGAAAAGGTAGAAATTATACAAATTGTTGAACCAAGCAACAGTTATGAAGTGTTAAATGAAATGGTGGCTCATGTTGAAAAGTTGATTCAATCATTAGAATTGCCATATAGAATTTTAGTATTATGTGGTGGTGACATGAGTTTTGCTTCAGCACTTACTTACGATTTTGAAGTGTATAGTTCAGCACAACAAAAATGGTTAGAAGTGAGTAGTGTAAGTAATTTCGAAGCTTTTCAAACCAATCGAATGAAATGTAGATTTAAAAATGCTGATGGTAAAATGCAATTTGCACATTCATTAAATGGCAGCTCATTAGCCTTGCCAAGAATTTATGCAGCCATTGTTGAGAACAATCAAACAGAAGATGGCATTCAAATTCCTAAAGTGCTACAACCTTATTTTGGCAAAGCGAAAATTGAAAAATAATTTATTAATCGTAAGCAACTTTTACTAAAAATAAACCATGTGCTGGTGCATCAAAAAATGCAGCAGCATTATTTTTTTGTTCAATCATTTGTTTAAATTCTTCAACACTCATTTGCCCTCTACCCACTTTTAGCATGGTGGCAACTAATGCCCTAACCATACCTCTTAAAAAACGATTCGATTGCACATTATAAACCAAACAATCATTTTCATTTATCCACGAAGATTTTGAAATGGAACAATTAAAATTATTTACTTGTGTATGTTTTTTTGAAAAAGAAGAAAAATCTTGATATTGCATTAATAAACTTGCAGCTTCTTGCATTAATGCCATGTTTAAAGTATATGGATAAAAAAAGGCTTTGTCTTTTAAAAATGGATTTTTGGATTGATAAATAAAGTATTTGTATTCTCTATAATTTGCATCAAACCTGCAATGGGCCTCATCTTTCACTTGATATAAATCAATCAGAACAATATCTTCATTAATAATGGCATTCAAATTATAAATATGTTTTTGTTCAATATTTATAGTGGTATCAAAATGAAAAAAATTTTCAAGAGCATGTACACCTGCATCTGTTCTTGATGAACCAGTTAAGCTAATTTTTTCTTTATAAAATATTTCTAAAGCATTTTCAATTTCTGATTGAATAGTTATAGCATTCTGTTGAATTTGGAAACCATTAAAAGCAGTGCCTTTATAAGATAATTTTAAAAAGTATCTAGGCATGGTTATGGTTTTAGCAAATCTAAAAATTCTTGCTTCAAACTTTGATCCTTAATTTCATTTTCTAAATAATGAAAATTTTTAATATCTGCAACACTTTTAATTGCTAATTTAAAAAAATCAAGTTTTGCTTTATCGTACATGAACAAAACCGATAGTCTTTGAATTTGACTAGTGGTATAACATTTGGTATTTAAAATTACAGCAGCTAAGTTCAGCTTGTTTTTGATTACAGCAGTTTTTTGCAACTTTTTGATAAAATTAGTGAAATCTAGTTCTGTAGCTATTTGTGTGCAATTATTTTCACTCAAACCAATAACATCAATATTAGTACTAACCATTTTCTTTTCTTCAACTTTTGGTTGAACAATTTCTTTTATTGTGTCGGTATTGATTGTTTTTTTGAAAGGAATAAAAATGCGAATAGTATCAATTACAATTCCATTTTTTTCAATATAAATTTGTTCAATACCAGTAATCGTTTCAGCATCAAGAATTTTTTCGATTGTGGTAACTGAATCAATATTTCTTTTTATTAAATTCACATCAGTATTTTCTTTTTTTAATGTTACACTATCTATAGTTGCTATTTCACTTTTTATTGGGGTTAATACTGTACTTGTAGTATCTAATAAAATCGCAATAGGAATTAATGCAGCTGGAGGAGTAATATTTATTTTAGATGAGTCAACACTTTCTACAAAAGGTACAATTGTTTTTGTTGTATCAATATTTTTAAGTGGATCAGTAATTAAAGTTGGCTTGGTTTCTACAAGTTGTTGAATAAATTTATCTTGAAGCAATGTTGTAAAGTTGAGTATATCAAATAATACCCAATCGTTATTGGAATTTTGTTTTATAATAAATCCACCATCATTGTCATTCAAGTTAATTGTAAAACTTAAATCTTTTTCGTTTTCAACATCTAATTTAATTTGAATATTGGTACTGTTAAGTTTAGATAAGTTAATGTAATTTTTTTTTGCACTGCTGTAAATTTTGTTTTCATGTTTTATAATAAATGGCTTGTTATTTTGACTTTCAAAATAAATAAAATGATGGTTTTGTGCTACAACACTCACCATAAAAAACAGGAATAAAATAAAATGTATCAATTTCTGCATGCCCAAGTTTTTACAAATTAAATTCAATTCTATAAAACTAACTCATTCATCCTCTAAATTTATCGTTAATCATTTTTTAACATCAATATTTAAGGTCAAACTTATCTTTACCAAAACAAATTAATAATGAAAAAAATATTTGCAATTGCTGCAATAATAGGGTGTAATTATGCTTTAGCACA
>JANPAT010000427.1:0-2026 GCA_031430075.1 Chitinophagaceae bacterium
GAAAAGTTGAAGCTTGGTTTAGAGTGAAAATAAAGTTAGATAGAAGTTTAGGGAATAAACTATTAGGAGTTAATTTAGGTTCTTGGGCAGCAAGCGATTTGTATATAAACGGAGAATTAGTTACTTCTAATGGAAATACAGATACCAATGGAAATCATTTTAGAGAGGGAAATCCTTATAGGAAACTCTCCTATCACGCCAATTTAAAAGCTGGGGAAGTTTATACGATTGCAGTTCATTTTATAGATTATAAATCTACACTTCCACCTTCTCAATTGCGATCATCATATTCTTTAGAAAATATTATAAGCATAACAGGCCCTAAATACGACAGTTATATTTTAGAATACATAAAACAAAATACAATTTTAAGTACTATAACTAATTCTGTCTGTGTCATTTTATGTCTATTATTCTGGATATTATTTATTCAAAACCCAACTGAAAAAAACCTTCGACTCATTGCTTATGGTACTACAAGTTTAACATTAACTTATTTTAGCATTTTCCAAATACGATATGCCGCCGCTAATTATAATATCTATGAAATCTGGACGTTAGTTAACGCAGTTTTATCCAGTTTGTCTATTGTTTTATTACTCTTAATTATAGTAAACATTTTTAAAAGAAAAGTTGCAAAAGCACTTAAAATTTTTATAGTGATTTCTTTTATTATTCTTTTGGCTACTAATTTTATTCCACTTGATTTAAATAATATCTTGTCATTACTCATTATGGCTTTATTTTTTATAATTTGCATCTATTATATAGTTTCTTCTTGGAGAAATTTGAAAGGTGCACAATGGGCAGTTGTTGTAGGACTAATCTTTTTTCTGCTATTACTATTGGTGATATATATAATCAGAACCGTACTAGGCGGTTTATCGGGACATAATTTTAATCTTACTCTGTTACCAACGATTACATCGTTATCCTTTCCAATATCATTACTCGTTTATGTTTCTATGCGTTTTAAAGAAATAATAAAGGAGGTACAGCAAAATGCAAACCGAGTACTTCAATTATCCGAAGAAAAAAAAGAACAATCTTTAAACCAACAAAAAGTATTAGAAGCTGAAGTAGACAGACAAACTGGTGAGATACGCCAAACTTTAGAAAATTTAAAAGCAACACAAAGCCAATTAATACAATCTGAAAAAATGGCATCATTGGGAGAACTTACAGCTGGCATTGCTCATGAAATTCAAAATCCGTTAAACTTCGTTAATAATTTTTCAGAAGTGAATAAAGAGTTATTAATTGAAATGAATGAGGAAATTGAAAAAGGAAATTTGGAAGAAGTAAAATCAATTGCAAAAGATGTTACAGAAAATGAAGAAAAAATAAATCACCATGGTAAACGTGCCGATGCCATTGTAAAAGGAATGCTGCAACATTCAAGAAGCAGTTCTAGTAAAAAAGAACCAACAGATATCAATGCTTTAGCCGATGAATATTTACGCTTGGCTTATCATGGGTTAAGAGCAAAAGATAAATCATTTAATGCCAGCATGAAAACTGATTTTGATGAAACCTTAGAAAAAATAAATGTTATTCCGCAAGATATTGGAAGAGTAATTTTGAATTTAATAACCAATGCTTTTTATGTAGTGAATGAAAAGAAAAAATCGGGTATTGAAAATTATGAACCTAAAGTAACTGTTTCAACAAAAATGCTAAATAATAAAGTTGAAATAAAAGTTGCAGACAATGGAAACGGCATTCCACAAAAAGTATTAGATAAAATTTTTCAACCTTTCTTTACTACGAAACCAACTGGACAAGGAACAGGATTGGGATTGAGTTTGAGCTATGATATTGTAAAAGTACATAGCGGAGAACTTATAGTAGAAACAAAAGAGGGAGAAGGAACTATATTTTCTGTAATATTACCTAGTTAATAAACATCTTATATGATAAAGTATTTCCTTAGGTTCGTTTTATTAGCATTGTTACCATTGCTATCTTTTGCACAAACATCGATGCCCCAAACATTTGTTATTACTGCAGATACTGCTGCTGAAAT
>JANPAT010000428.1:0-2209 GCA_031430075.1 Chitinophagaceae bacterium
CCAGAAGTTGAACATGGCACAATTAAAATTTTATTTACACCTGATGAAGAAATTGGAATGGGCACAGCAAAGCTTGATGTGAAAAAGCTTTCAGCAGATTTTGCTTATACTTTAGATGGGGGAGAAGTAGGCACTTTTGAAGATGAATCATTTAGTGCGGATGCTGTAACAATAACTATACATGGGGTTATTGCACACCCTGGTGCTGCAAAAAATATTATGGTGAATGCTTTAAAAATTGTGAGTGAAATTGTTGCTGCTTTGCCTAAAGATTCTTGGTGCCCTGAAGCAACAGAAAAAAGAGAAGGATTTGTTCATCCTGTAAGACTAGAAGGGTTAGCAGAAAAAGCAAGTGTTGAATTTATTATTCGTGATTTTGAAACTTCGAAGTTGAAAGAATATGAAGCGAGATTGAAAAAAATTGCTGAAGATATTTTGCAACAATATCCCAAAGCAACAATGGATTTTGTAGTGAAAGAACAATATAGAAATATGAAGGAAGTTTTGGATAAAAATCCTCATGTTATGGACTATGCAATTGAAGCATATAATAGAGTTGGATTACAAGTTGTGAAAGAACCTATACGTGGTGGAACTGATGGTAGTAAATTAAGTTTTATGGGTTTGCCTTGTCCAAATATTTTTACTGGAATGCAAGCCATTCATAGTAAGCATGAGTGGGTTGGCGTAAGTGATATGGAAAAAGCTGTTGAAGTTTTAGTTGAACTGGTAAAAGTTTGGGAAGAAAAATCTTAAAACAATTCCAAACTCCAAATTCTATAAAAAATCTCGTTTGAACTTAGTTTGTTGATGCCTTCTTTTTGAGTGATATTTCCATTTGAATTTATTGAATCTGCAATGCCACACCAAGGTTCAAGACAAATAAAATCAGCATTCTTTGCACTCCAAATGCCAAAGAAATTAAAATCAAAAAATTGCATGGTTAATCCAATTTTTGATGATGTACTTTTTAATGAAACTGTACTCGATTTTAAATCTTTAAATACTAAAGCATCTTTATAAAACAATTCTTTTTTTAATTGAAGATGATTTGTGTTTTGAAAAAATGTGTTTGGATTAATTTCTAATAATCCATCATTTGTTAAAGGAAAAATAGCTGCATTTTCAATTGAATTGAATTCTACATACCAGTCTTCAAACTTTGTATGTTCGTCTAGTGGTACTTTAAATGCTGGATGTGCACCAATAGAAAAATACATTTCATCAGCAGTTAAATTCTGAACAATATATTTAGTAAATAATTTGTTTTTTTCTATCCTGTATTCAATGGTTAATTTAAAATCGAAAGGATAAATTGCTTTAGTTTTATCACTACTACTTAAAATAAATTGAACGATTGTATTTGAAACTTGAACTACTTCAAATTCATTTTCTCTTGCAAATCCATGCCTGTTTAATACAAATGTTTTTCCGTTATAATGGTATTGATTATTTTTTAAACCACCAACAATAGGAAATAAAACTGGACTTTTTTTAGCCCAATAATTAGGATTCCCATTCCACAAATATTCTATTAAATTTTGTTTATTATAAATGCTTTGTAATTCTGCACCATTGCTTGATATAGCAATTTTTAATTCATCATTCTCAATAAAAAAATTTGGCATAAATATTAATCAAAAAATGAAACCAATCTATTCATCACTTTTTCAACTACTGCATCAGGGCAACTTGCACCACTAGTGATTAAAACTTTTATCAGTTCTTTTTCTGGTAAATAATTCTCGATAATCGATTCTTGTTTTGTTTTCCAATCGCAATTTATAATTTCTGTTTTACTAATTAGTTTCGAGGCTTCATCAATAAAATAAGTTGGCAATTTAGCTTCACATAATTCTACTAAGTGAGAAGTATTACTACTATTTCTTCCACCAACAACAATTGCAATATCAGCATCTGTTTCTAACATTTCTATTACAGCCGTTTGATTATCGTTAGTTGCATAACATAAGGTATCTCTGGTATCAGCAAATCTTTCTGAAATATTTTCAGGAGTTAATTGATAAAATTTCATTACATAGTTTTTCAAATACTCAGAAATGGCTTGCGTATCTGTTGCTAATTGTGTTGTTTGGTTTACAACTCCAAATCGTTGTAAATCTTTTTTTAGATCAAAGTTTTTTGAAACACGTCCTGCAAACTCTCTATAAAAACTGGCTTCAGGTAATTGTTTAGTCATGTATAAAGC
>JANPAT010000429.1:0-5436 GCA_031430075.1 Chitinophagaceae bacterium
AATAAAACTTAAAATTGTTTTCCCTGCAATAGGAATTAAAGCTTTTGGTTGTGTGTATGTATGTGGCCTTAGTTTTGTACCTGCTCCTGCTACTGGTATTATTGCTTTCATCAACAAATTTTTTATTATTGAATATTAGTGCCTTAAATACTGTCCAATAATATTTTTGAAGTGTGAAAGTAGCAAAAAATACGCTAACATAGAATTGTAAAATTTGAAACGATAACATTCTGCTAACATTTAAGGTATATTTTTGAACATCATCTTATGTATAAACATTTTATTTCCCGCGATATTAGTTGGTTAAGTTTTAATGCACGAGTGCTTCAAGAAGCTGCAGATCCAACTGTACCTTTAAAACAGCGTATACGTTTTTTAGGAATTTTTAGTAACAATACCGATGAATTTTTTCGTGTACGTGTTGCAACACTCAAACGAATGCTTGAGTATACAAAAATTAGAAAAAGTTTGAACATGCATTTAGAAGAATCTCCACAAAAAATTCTAGATCAAATTCAAATTATAGTATTACAACAACAAAGTGAGTTTAATAGAATTTGGAAAGAAATTCTTATTGAATTAAAGAGAAATAAAATATTCTTAAAAACAGAAAGTAATCTAAATAAAGAGCAAGCCTTATTTGTAAAAAAATATTTTGATGAAAAGGTAAGAGCTAATGTAATTCCATTAATGATTGAGGGCTTAACAGTAATGCCATATTTACGCGAAAAAAGTATTTTTTTAGGCGTTACTATGAGAAAAAAAACTTCTGCTTATCGACAAAAATATGCTTTAATAGAAGTGCCTGTAAAAGTTGTAGGCAGGTTTGTTCAACTGCCATCTAAAACTGGAGAAAAAAATATTATTTTATTAGAAGATATTATTCGTTTCAATCTTCCTTACATCTTTACTTATTTTGATTATGATGAATTTGATTCTTGGATTTTTAAAGTAACTAAAGATGCCGAATTAGATTTAGATAGTGACATTAATACCACCTTTGTTGAAAAGATTGAAAAGGGAATTAAAAATCGCAGAAAAGGTAAAACTGTTCGATTTGTTTATGACAAAGAAATGGATGCAGGTTTATTAGAATTCTTAATTAGAAGATTAGAGCTAAATAAAAAAAGTAATATTATTCCTGGAGGCAGAATACATAATCATCGACATTTTATGGATTTTCCAGATGTATTCAAAACAAAAAATAAAACTCAAACTCCAATTTATCACCCTTTGCTTTTACAAAATAAAAGAATTGATGAAGTTGTTGTGAAGCAAGATGTGATGTTGAATTTCCCGTATCATTCATTTGAACCAATTATTGATATTTTACGTGAAGCAGCCATGGATGAAAAAGTAATTTCAATAAAAATTACTGCATATCGATTGGCTCAAAATTCTAAAATTATTAATGCCCTAGTCAATGCATCAAGAAATGGAAAAAAAGTAGTGGTGATGCTTGAACTTAAAGCCAGATTTGATGAAGAAGCTAATTTAGAATGGAAGAATATTTTAGAAGAGGAAGGCGTTAAGGTAGTTATTGGTGTTCCTAAAATTAAGGTACATGCAAAAATTTGTGTGATTCAAAAAAAAGAAAAACATAAAATAATTCAATATGGATTTGTAAGCACAGGAAATTTAAATGAGAATACTGCTACAGTTTATGCTGATAATTGTTTGTTGACAGCTAATCCTAAAGTAATGGCAGACATTAACAGAATTTTTAACTATTTGGAAAATTGGAGAACAAAAAGTATTTTATTAAAACAATGTAAAACATTAATGGTTTGTCCAACAGGTATGAGGCAACAAATTATATCGTTAATTGATAAAGAAATAAAAACTGCCAAAGCAAAAAAACCTTCACAAATTATTTTAAAATGTAATTCTTTAAGTGATGCTACATTGATAGAAAAATTAAGAACTGCAGCAGAAGCTGGTGTTGAAATAAAATTAATTATTCGAGGAATATTTTGTGCAACATTCTCCAATAAAAAAACTAAAATTCCTGTAAAGGCAATTAGTATTGTTGATGAATATTTAGAACATGGCAGAGTAATGGTTTTTGGAATTGGAGAAAAAGCTAAAGTATTTATTTCATCTGCCGATTGGATGGTAAGAAATTTAGATCATAGGGTAGAAGCAGCAGTTGAAATTATTCATCCCATGATAAAGAAAGAAATTCAAGATATTTTATATATTCAACTCAATGATAATGTAAAAGCCAGAGTTTTAGACTCACATTTAAGTAATGATTATGTGAAGAATAACGATAGAAAAAAATTCAGATCTCAAGCTGAAACATATAAATATTTGCTTAATAAAAATTATAAAACAACAAAAGAAAAAGAAAATAGTAAAAAATAATGAAATTAGCAGCAATAGATATTGGTAGCAACGCAGCAAGATTATTAATTAGTGAGGTTTCAATAGATTCAAGTGGTGAACCTTTGTTTAATAAAATTAATTTAGTTCGTGTGCCTTTACGATTAGGATTTGATGTTTTTGAAAATGGTTTTATTTCTCAAAGCAAAAGAAATATGATTATAGAAACTATGAAAAGTTATGCTCATTTATTAAAAGCCTATCAAATTGAAAATGTTTTAGCATGTGCAACCAGTGCAATGAGAGATGCAACTAATGGAGTAGAAGTTCAGCAAGAAATTAAACAAAAAACTGGTATTGATGTTAGAATAATTACTGGAGATGAAGAAGCTAGTTTTATTTATGAAAATCATGTTGCTGAACATTTAGATAAAGAACATTCCTATTTATATATTGATGTTGGTGGTGGCAGTACTGAACTTACTTTTTTTGATCAGGGAAAATTAATGTATAAAGAATCTTTTGATATTGGTACCATTCGATTACTTAAAAATATGGTTACCGATGATTCTTGGGATGTAATGAAAGAACATTTAAAGAAGAATACAATAAGCAAATTACCTATGGTTGCAATTGGTAGTGGAGGAAATATTAATAAAATATTTACTTTGAGTAAACTTAAAGAAGGCAAGCCCTTGAGTTTAGAATTATTAAAAGATTATTACAAAGAATTGTCAAGCGTTACCTTAGATCAAAGAATTAAAGTGTATAAACTTAAAGAAGATAGAGCTGATGTTATTGTTCCAGCTTTACAGATTTATATTAATGTAATGCGTTGGGCAAATATTGATCAAATTTATGTACCTAGAATTGGTTTGGCCGATGGATTAATTCAACATTTATACGAAGAAATTAGTGCTCCATTATCATTTTAGTGATGGTATTATATAGTTCAAAAAGTTTAGGATGATTAGCTAAAGCTTGTTGATGTTTTTGAATGGTTTCTATATCTTTTCTTTTAGCTGGGCCAGTAAATAAATCTTTAGGATAATTTGTTCTTAATCTCATTGCAGTCTCTTCTATCAATGGTTGTAACAGTTTAAAATCAAGATTGTTTTCTTCGCAAATTAATGCACTTTGTACATACATATAATTCACAAAATTGTTTGCAAAAACTGCAGCAATGTGTAGGTTTAATCTTTGCTTATCATCACCAATTGTTACTTCATTTGATAAGCTTTTTGCAAATTTTTCTAATTGGTTTAAAGCATCAACATTATTGGCATCAATTAAAAAAGGAATTGTTGTTTCTAAACTCATATCCTTTCTAATGCTTTGTATGGGATACAAAACCCCATAATTTGTTGATACATTTTTTAATATATTTTTTTCAACCGAACCAGCGGTATGTAAAACTAATTTATTTTTAAGTTTAAGTTCATGGCATATTGTTGTAATAGCTTTATCTGCAACAGTAATGATATAAATATCTGCTTCGAAATTTAAGTTTGCTAAATCATTTATATTTTCTGCATTTACAGCACTAGCAATACTTTCAGTAGTTGAATTTGTTCTTCCAAAAACTTGTAAAATGCTATGGCCTTTACTAAAAATTAATTTACTAAAAACTGTTCCTACATTACCTGTTCCAATAATAGTTACTATCATATATTTGAAATAATGAAGTTATCTAAAAAACAAAAATTACTCATTCAACTTTATAAAACAAAGTTTAATACCATATCCATTTTTTCTAAACAAAAAGCAGCCGAAAGTTTATTTAAACTTTTCTGTACTCCTTATAGTGGAAAAGTAAAACGTCAAGCTCCAGCTTTTTTTAAAAGAGCAAATGAAATTAATTTCAATTATGAAGGTAATACTATTCGTGGTTGGCAATGGATTCCTAATAATTGTAATGGTAAAAAAGTATTAGTGGCACATGGTTTTGATAGTTGTTGTTATAAATCAGAATCAATTATTCATAAACTTTTTTTAACAGGTTTTGAAGTATTGGCTTTTGATGCTTTGGCACATGGAGAAAGTGATGGTAAAACTGTTAATGTAAATCAATATGGAGATTGTATTCAATTAATTGATGAAAAATTTGGAAGCTTGTATGCTATTGTTGGTCATTCTTTTGGAGGATTAGCTGCATGTTTAATAGTAGAAAAAACTTTGAAGCATGTTGAAAAAATTGTATTAATTGCACCAGCAGTTGAAACAACACAAGCAATTGATAACTTCTTTAAATTTCTAAAAATGCCTATTGCTTTAAAACCATTTTTAGAAAATTATATTACTGTAGAATCTGGTAATACTCCAGCATTTTATTCTGTAACAAGAGCATTGAATCAAATACAATCAAAGGTTTTGTGGGTACATGACGAAAAAGATTTTATTTGTCCAATTGAAGATGTACAACAAACAAAAGATAAAAAACTTTCAAATGTTGAGTTTTATATTACATCAGGTTTAGGGCATAATGCTATTTATAGAAATCCAAATGTGTTACAAAAAGTTGCTTTTTTTCTTTACGAGTAAAACTATTGATGATTTTATTTAATGTTTTTAAGCTTAAACTTATTTACATGAGTTTAATAAAATCATCAGTTTTATATTTCTTTAAACTTTTCTATTCTTCCATCGATTACTTTTCATATAAAAGTAAGATGGTATTAACAAACTTCCCCAATAAACTAATTCAGCCATCCAACCAATTGTAATACTCAATTGTAATTTTTCTAAAACAAAATATACATAAGTGCAATAAAGTATTATAGCTATGAATTCAATTCTTAAAGTGATATTAGTACTACCTGTTCCAATAACTGCATTTAACCAAACCACAGAAAAACTCATCAACAATAATGCAATTGTAACTACTCTTAATACAGGAATAGCGTTGATAACAAAACTTTCCGATTGGCCATAAATACCTAAATATATTGCAGGAAAAATATTGAGTAAAATACAAATGCTTAAAGAAAATACAAATGATAGTTTTAAAATTTTACCTATCAACTCAAAAACTTTATCCTGCATGCCCTGACCAATAATATTACTTACCATAGTATTGGTGGTTGCTGCAAATGCCCAGGTTACACAACCAAA
>JANPAT010000430.1:0-1817 GCA_031430075.1 Chitinophagaceae bacterium
GATGTTGAAACTTTTTCTAATTCAATACCAGCAAAAAGTTGTTCCATATCTTCAATACTATCAATTGCAACACCAACTTTACCAACTTCCCCATCTGCTAATTCGTGGTCACTATCATATCCAATTTGTGTGGGTAAATCAAAAGCAACACTTAAACCCATAACTCCTTGTGATAGCAAGTAATGATATCTTTTATTACTCTCCTCAGCAGTTGAAAATCCAGCATATTGCCTCATAGTCCAGAGTTTGCCTCTATACATATCCTTTTGAATCCCTCTTGTAAATGGAAAGATGCCAGGAAGTTCGTTTCTTGTTTCTTGTTGCTCGTTTATTGTATAAATTTCTTTTATTTCAATTCCAGAGTCGGTATATTTTTTATTCATTGCTAATAATTCTTTGGAGATTACATAATTTTTTTAGCTTCATCAGCCAATACTTCGCTAATTAAATCTGCTAATTTTCCTTTTTTATCATTCATTAAAAAATCTAAAATAATTTTATTCAAATCACCACCTGTAGCATGTTCTGGCAAAGAAGCAGCAATTTGATTGATGATAAGCATGTTTTGTTCTTTTAAATTTTTTAAAGCATTCCATGCATCTGCACTTACATAAATTTGTTGTGAGAGATTATAATCAAATTCTTCTCTAATGGTTTGTAGTAGCAACATTTGCATGTCTCTTGCAGTTGCATTTGAAACATTTAAACGAGCAATTAAATTATTTAATGCAATTCTATTGCTCAAAACAATTAATCTTTCATAGGCTTGCAATTGAATTTGCTTGGAGTGGTCAGATGCTATTTCTTTTTTTGTTTCTTGTTTAAAAAATCTAAACCAAACATAAAAAGAGCCCATTATAAAAATGACTATTGATAAAATAAATAAATTACTAGAGTCCATTTGATTTTTTTACAAATATAGTTTCTGATATTGGGTTTGCTCAATCATTCGAGTTCATAAAAATTTATTAATGTTTTTTTATATTTCTACAAACGAAAGCCTTTGTGATTTTAATAGATTTTTTTTATTTTTCTTTGTATTATAATTTTTAGATATGGAAACACTTACATCATCACCCATTCAATTTACACAATCTTCAATAAATGAAATTAATAGATTAATGAATGAACCAGGATTTGATCAAACACAAAAATTACGAGTTGGTGTTAAAGGAGGAGGTTGTAGTGGTATGACTTATGTTTTAGGTTTTGATGCTTCTTTGCCAGACGATGAAGTTTATGAAGCAAATGGTGTAGAATTTATTATGAATAAAAGTCATGGCTTGTATTTGCATGGAATGCAAATTGATTGGCAAGGTGGATTAAATAGTAGAGGTTTTACTTTTACTAATCCAAATGCAAGCACGACTTGTGGTTGCGGAACATCTTTTGCGGTTTAAGTTTACAAATTATTTTTATAATAGTTCAACATAATACTATAAACCTTCTCATTTAATTCTTTACTAGTTATATTTTCTGAAGATACAGGTTCTAGAAAATGCATCTCTAAACGTTGAGGTAATAAATAGAAAAATTTATTTACTGGCATAGCTTTACCTGTATTAAATAATAAGGATGGAATAATGTTTGTTTTTGTTTCAACAGCTAGTTTGAAAGCACCATCATAGAAAGGTTTTAGCAATTCTTTGGTTCTGTTTCTTGAGCCTTCAGGATAAATACACATGTAAATATTTTGTGCCAAAACTTTTTTCATGTATTCATAACTCGACCTTCTGCTTCTATCATCTTTTCTATCAACTAGCACCGATCCTCTTTTATAAAACAAACCAAAAAGTGGAATTTTACTCATAGATTTT
>JANPAT010000431.1:0-1577 GCA_031430075.1 Chitinophagaceae bacterium
TCTTTATAAGGAAAATCAAAGTGTTGATAGGCAACAAAATAAATTCCTTCCAGCCCATTTTTTATGGCTAATTCATTCCATAAATCAATAAACTCGTTTGAGTTAGGTAATCCACTAGGGTTATAAATTACAAAGATTGGCTTATTATCAATTCTCAAATATCGAGCATCAAGAAAAGCCGGTAATAATTCATTAAAGTGATTTATGTAATCTTCTTTTCCGGGATAAAGTTGCTCCATCAAATCCCTTTCATATAAATCCCCATACGCAACTCCTCCCCATTTTATATTGGCCCAAGCTAAACAAAATCCAAAATCAGGTTTACCGGATGCCAGTACTTCTTTAAAAGGTCTTTCCAATAATTGTTTTCCGTTTCCAAACCAATAATGCCAATAACAGAATCCTTCTATCCCATACTCTTTTGCCATTTGTGCCTGTTCCTCTCTTACTTCAGGGATTCTTAAATCATAATACCCTAAATCTGCAGGAACTTTGGGTTGCTCATGTCCTTTAAATAAAGGTTTTGCTTTGCCAACATTAGTCCATTCGGTAAACCCTTTTCCCCACCATTCATCGTTTTCTGCGATTGGGTGAAATTGAGGCAAGTAATACGCTATCAGTCTGGCTTTTGACATTTATTATATACCTTAATTAATTATTGCGTTTTAGTAGATTCTTTAGTAAACGTTTGGCTATTTTTTTATGGGTTTTGTCGGTTGGATTAATTAGTACTAACCGAAACCAATTAATCACAATATTAAAATTAGACCCGAAATTTAGTGAATCATAAATAAACTTCACCCCATTTTTAAATTCTTGCCTCTTTAAATCAAAATTTTCACTCAAATCATTGGTTACCATTGGCAAATAATGTTTGTTTTTATCATGAAATCTCTGTGTAGATTTGTACCAGGCTTTATTTATATTCCCATTTGAAAAATGCTCAATATCTATTTCTTTGGTCACCATAACTTTATAGCCTTTAACTTTGTATGACAATGAAATATCTAAATCATAATTATGAAATCCATTAAGAGAAGTATCAAATAAAATGTCCTCATCTCTTTTAATGGCCAAAAATACTCCATCAACCGCTACTACTTCGACTAAAAGTGTATCGGCTTCAACTCCATAATTCCATTGTTTAACTTCTCCAGTCTCTATATGCTGTAAAATATTGATTTTCTTTAACTCATGAGGTGAATTCCACCATCCTGAAGGTGCTTTGGTTTTTAATTTTGAACCTGCTACTCCTACTAATCCAATCTTTTTGTCGGAATTAAAAATTTCTATCAATTTCGTTCCCCAACCATCAGAATGAAATAAAATATCGTCGTGAATAAAACACAAAATTTCGCATTTACTCTTTTCAATACCTTTGTTGTATGCTTGAAAAATTGAATATTTATTTTCAGCATTATCTATTACAATTAACTCATATTCACAACCTATAGAAGATGCAATATTAGTTGACAATTCAGGATCAATACCTAATTTACGGGAACAAATAATTATTGAAATCATTTTTTTACTCCTAAAATTATCTGATGATAGGGCTTTGCAAAAGACTTGTCGAT
>JANPAT010000432.1:0-3319 GCA_031430075.1 Chitinophagaceae bacterium
CTATTATCCCTCTTCATATGAAAGAGTCATATGTGTTGCTGCAACTAATAATAGAGATGAAAAAGCAAATTATTCAACCTATGGACCATCTGTAGATATTGCTGCACCAGGTGGTGATTATAGTAATGGTTCTGCATCTCAAGTAATCAGTACAACATTTTATAGTGGTTATGCTGGCGATCATGGAACATCTATGGCTTGTCCACATGTTGCAGGTGTTGCAGCATTAGTGGCTTCAAAACTTGTTGGAATTGCTTCTGCTGCAGATGTGAGAGAAATTTTGCTTTCCACAACCGATAATATTGATTCTCTAAATACAAATTTTAAAGGCTTATTAGGTACTGGTAGATTAAATGCTTTTAAAGCCTTACAAAAAGCCATTGACTTTAAAAATAATTTTATTACCCCAACTGTTGATTCATTTAAAGCAATAAAAAATTGTAACAACATCAATCTACAATGGAAACAAAATATCAATAATGATTCTGTGATCATTGCATATAGTAATATTAATGATATTGGAACTCCTATTAATGAATTTTTATATGCTGTAAATGATAAAATTGGAAATGGAAAAATTATTTATAAAGGGAAATCGAATAATTTTTTAGTAACAAAAACTGATGATAGTTTACACTTTTTTAAAATTTGGAGCAAATCTGTTGATCATAAATATTCTTTAAGCAGAGCAGCTACAGTTGTAGATGATGTAACCATAAATGGGAGTGGAGTGCTTTCTGAAAATTTTAATTACCCTCCATATTTTCCTACACAATCTTGGAATGTAATAAATCCTGATAATGATTTAAGTTGGTATCATACAGCTGGAGATACTGCAAATACTGGTGCTGGGGATTTGTATAGTATGTGCATGTACAATTATCAATACAATACTTTATTATTGGGTGCTGTTGATTATTTGACTAGCCCAATTTATCGAGTTCAAAATTCAGATTCATTACAATTTAGTTTTTGGTATGCCTATCAATTTCGAAATACTGGAAATGCTGTTGCTGATAGTCTTGAACTTTTAATTTCTACAGATTGTGGATTAACTTATTCGAGTCTTTGGAAAAAAGGAGGGATGAATTTGGCTACAGTTACAAGTACTGTTGATTCTGAATTTTATCCATTCGGAATTAATAAATGGAAACAACAAACAATAGATTTGAGTGCTTATAAAAACTCAGAAAAGATAAAATTTGCTTTTAAATCAGTTAATGGCAAAGGAAATAATATTTTTATAGATAATATTAGTTTAAATAAAAGATACAAACTTGATGCAGAAATTGTAACTATCCATCAGCCCGATTTACCAATTTGCAATAAAGCATTTGCTCCAGAAATAGTTGTAAAAAATAAGGGTAATAATGATATTACAAGTCTAAGTATTCAATATGATATTGATGGACAGCTTTCTGTAACAACAAATTGGAATGGCTTAATTAAAAAAGATGAAACAAAAACTATTGTACTGAATTTAGTAAGTTCAACCGAAGGCACGCATACTTTTAATATCAAAATTCTTGCAGTTAATAATATTCAGGATGATTTTGTTTTGAATAATTCAGCTTCAAAATATTTTTTAATAAAATCAAGTGCACAATTGCCCATTAATCTTGGCTTTGAAGAAAATATTTTTCCACCAAAGAATTGGTATATTTTACAAAATTCAAAAGATGATATTACTTGGACTAAATCTTTTTTGTATGGCAAGGGGAGTAGTTCTAGTATGGTGATGAAAAACTTTTTATATGCTGATAAAGGAAAAATTGATGATTTTATTTCCCCAATTTTTACTATAGATCGAAATATGGATAGTACTTTTTTAATTTTTGATTATGCACATGCAACAAGATTGCATCCTGACAGTTTAAAATACTCATTTGATAGTGTAGAAATATCCATTTCCAAGGATTGTGGTTTTACATGGAATTCCATTTGGAAAAAAGGAGGGAAAGAATTACAAACTATTAATCAAACCAACACTTATGATAAAGAGTATTTTCCAACGCAATCTGAATGGAGAACTGATTCCTTATTTATTCCAAACAGTTTTAAACTAGGAGATCAAACCCAATTTAGGTTTAGAAATATTAGTCAGTTTGGTAATAATATTTATATAGATAATATAAAAATTTATACCAAGTATTTAGCACCTGCTACAAAAACTCAAGGTTTTGCAATTTATCCGAATCCGTTCTCCAAACAAATTACTGTGCAGCATTTAAATACACCAACAACTTTAAAAGCTATAATGATGTATGATGTTTTAGGAAAAAAAGTATTTGAAGAGATATATTACCAATCTGCATTAAAAGACGAGACAATAAACACACAAAATTTAAAACCAGGTATTTATACTATAAATTTAATTTATATAAATGAACTTAAATCGGCAAAAGTGGTTAAAATAAATTAATCATCAGTAGGACTAGGAGTAATTTGACCTTCTTCACCAAATCCATCTAAGGGCTCTTTTAAATCGTACTTTTCTTCGATATCAGCAAATCGATCACCTAATACACTTTTTGCTCCATATTGAGTAGGACCAATACCTTCAGAACGAGTTGTAGCGGGGTAATTTAATCTTGGATCTTCTTCCTTATTAATATTGATGAGCTCTATTAAGAAAACCCATTGTTTATCAAAATCATATTCTAAAATAAAACGCTGATTGGTATCCTTGATTTCTGAACCAATTGCTGTTTCGTGCATGATTAAAGGGTCAATTACATAGGATTTTTCATATTTTTCTATAGAAATTTCTCTACCACGTAACCATTTATCATTGCTTCTATAAAATGTTGCTTGATGTTTTTGATCAAACTCAAATGCTTTTAATATTTGAAGCATTAAATCAAAAAAATTATGAGTATGCTTTATTGCAACATCTCTGTAAACAGAATCATCTTCTTCTAAATATGCTCTAAATTTTAAAATTGCCATTTTGATAGTTTAGGGTAGAACGAAAATAGTTGAATTATTATTTGCTGTATCGATGTGCATTAAATTATCAATTCAGATTACTATTAACATTCAAAATCATACTTAACATAATATTAATTATAAGATATTTGTATTATATTTTTTAAGCTGTGCTACTAAATTAAACTTCACAGATTTAAACCATTCGTCTTTTAATACACTTAAAACTATGCTATCTCTACGAATTGCAGGATTTCTTGTGGGCATATTTGATCTTAAAATTCCATCAACTTTGCATCCAATAGATTTCATTGCTGCAATACTGCGATCATTTAAATAATCAGCTCTTAACTCTAATCTTTCAAATAATAATTTTTCAAATACAAATTCA
>JANPAT010000433.1:0-4247 GCA_031430075.1 Chitinophagaceae bacterium
TCAAACCAATACTGCAATCATATCCTCAAGCAACGATTCTTTTAAAGAAATAATAGGCGATGCTGGCTTGCTAATCAAAGAAAATACCACTGAAGAAATTGCAAATGCAATTCAAGAATTGTATAAAAATGAAAACTTACGTAATAAGCTTATAGAGCAAGCCTGTTTGAAAGCAAAGGATATAAATATAGATCAAACGGATCACCATTTTTGGCAAATTGTTCAAAAAGCCATTCAAGTTTAAACAAAGCCTTTGTTAGCCTTCCTTACATTTGCAGCAAGATATTTAGAATTTTATAGAGATTTATTTTATGAGTGAGATTAGTAAAAACTTCGATCATCAAACCGCCGATAATTATTGGTATAACCATTCTTTACAAAAAGGTTATTTTAATAGTACACCAGATGAACGTGAGCCTTATACCATAGTAATACCACCACCCAATGTAACAGGTGTATTACACATGGGACATTGTTTAAACAATACCATTCAAGATATTTTAGTTCGTAGAGCAAGAATGCAAGGTAAAAATGCCTGTTGGGTTCCTGGTACTGATCATGCTTCAATTGCTACAGAAGCTAAAGTAGTAGCTATGTTGAGAGAAAGAGACATTACAAAATCTTCTTTAACTCGAGATGAGTTTTTACAATATGCTTGGGAATGGAAAGAAAAATATGGTGGAATTATTTTGCAACAATTACGAAAACTATGTTGCAGTTTAGATTGGAACAGAACATCATTCACAATGGATGATGATTACTATAAAAGTGTTATCAATGTATTCATTGATTTATATAATAAAGGGTATATCTATCGCGGTAAAAGAATGATTAATTGGGATGTGAAAGCGTTAACAGCATTGAGTGATGAAGAAGTAATAAGAAAAGAAACCCATCAAAAATTATATCATCTACAATATCAAATTATTGATGAAAACGGAAATGAACTAAACGAAAAAATAACCATTGCAACTGTTCGTCCAGAAACCATTATGGGTGATACAGCCATTTGTGTACATCCTAATGATGAACGATATAAACACTTGCATAATAAGTTCGCTGTAGTTCCTTTAATCAATAGAAATATTCCTATTATTTGTGATGAATATGTAACTATGGATTTTGGTACTGGTGCTTTAAAAGTAACTCCAGCACATGATGTAAACGATTGTCAATTGGGTCAAAAATACAATTTAGAAGTTGTAGATATTTTTAATGATGATGGCACGCTAAGTAAAGAAGCACAAATTTTTGTTGGTGAAGAAAGATTTGAAGCACGTAAAAAAATTGTTATTGAACTTGAAGCCAAAGGATATTTAATAAAAACAGAAGATTATACTAGCGAAGTAGGTTTTAGTGAAAGAACCGATACTGTTGTTGAACCAAGATTGAGTTTACAATGGTGGGTTGATATGAAAAAAATTAGTGCCCCAGCTTTAAATGTGGTGATGAATGATGAAATCAAATTTCATCCTGCAAAATTTAAAAACACTTATAAGCATTGGATGGAAAACATTAAAGATTGGTGCATTAGTCGTCAGCTTTGGTGGGGTCATAGAATTCCAGCTTGGTACGATGATAAAGGAAATTATGTTGTTGCTGCAACAGAAATGGATGCAAAAAGTGTTTATGAAGAAAAATATGGTCAGCTAGTTACTGTTGATTTTATTCTTAAACAAGATGAAGATTGCCTTGACACTTGGTTCTCATCTTGGCTTTGGCCATTTGAAGTTTTTAAAGGATATAGCAATCCAAATAATGCAGAAGTAAAATATTATTATCCTACCAATACTTTAGTTACAGCACCAGAAATTATTTTCTTTTGGGTTGCAAGAATGATAATGGCTGGAGAAGAATACATGCAGCAAATTCCTTTTAAAGATGTTTATTTTACTGGTATTGTAAGAGATAAGTTAGGAAGAAAAATGAGCAAGAGTTTGGGTAATAGTCCAGATTTATTAAACTTGATAGATAAATATGGAGCTGATGCTGTTCGTTTTGGAATTTTAATTGCATCACCTGCAGGTAACGATTTATTGTTTGATGAAAGCAGTTTAGAACAAGGTCGCAACTTCAATAACAAATTATGGAATGCTCTAAAATTAATTAAGAATTTAGAATTAAGAATTATGAATGTTAATGCAAATCAAATTCAGAATTCAGAATTCATAACTCAGAATTTTTCTTTATCTTGGTTTGAAAATAGGTTAGCTGAAGCTAAGCAAGAAGTAGAAGCTTTAATGAATCAATTTCAATTGAGTGCTGCTTTAAAAGTAATCTACAGTTTAATTTGGGATGATTTCTGTAGTTGGTATTTAGAATGGGTAAAACCAGGATTTGAACAACCCATCGATAAAAATGTATTTGAAAAAACAATTGAATTTTTTGATGAATTGTTGCAATTGCTACATCCTTTTATGCCAAACATAACAGAAGAAATATATCATCAATTAAAAGAAAGAAATGATGATGTTACAATTAAACAATACACCCAACACCCAACAACAAACAATAGCATTCTTGAACAAGGTAAATTGTTAAAAAATGTAATTACTACACTACGAGAAGCCAGAGTTAAAAATCAATTAAAGCATAAAGAAATAATTTCACTATTTATTCAAACGCAGCAGCAGCAATCATTTACAAGCATTCTTTCTATCTTAGAAAAACAAATAAATGCTTCATCAATTCTGTTTGTTAAAGCTCCTATTGCAAATACGATAGTTGTAGCTATTGAAAGTAATAAGTTTTATATTGAAACAGAAACAGAAATAGATACAATAAGTTTAAAAGAAAAATTATTGAAAGATTTGCAATATCAAAAAGGGTTTTTAGAATCAGTAATGAAAAAGTTAAGTAACGAAAAGTTTGTAGCTAATGCAAAATCAGAAATTTTAGCAAATGAACAAAAGAAAAAAGATGATGCCGAAGCCAGAATAAAAACTATTGAAGAAAGTTTAATTAATTTATAAATTCATGTTTCAACAACTCATTAAAAAAAGCATCTTAATATTCTTAGGGTGCTTTCTTTTTTTCAATTTTACTATTGCACAAAATTGGGAAGTTGAATGGTTAAACAACATCAATCCAGATTATCCTAATTCAAATTTTCAAATAAATATTTCAAAATCGGTTTATCCTTTTGCGTTGGCAACACCATTAACCATGCTATCTGTAGGTTTTATAAAAAAAGATAAAAAGCTGCAACAACAAAATTTTAAAATTATTGGTAGCTTACTCATCAATACTGCTATAACGCAAGGTTTAAAATATACAATTAATCGGCAAAGGCCTTACGAAGCATATCCAACTATTATCAATCCTTATACTATAGAGACAGATGCATCCTTTCCTTCTGGTCATACTTCAACAGCTTTTGCATTAGCAACAAGCATATCCTTGCAAAATAAAAAATGGTATGTTGTAATACCAACTTTTGCTTGGGCAAGTAGTGTAAGTTATTCAAGAATGTATTTGGGTGAACATTACCCTACAGATGTTTTTGCAGGTGCTGTAATTGGAATAGGAAGTGCCTACTTAAGTAATTGGTTAAATAAAAAATTATTTAATTATGATGATCAGAAAAGGAACTCTAAATGATATAGAAGCAATCCAAGAAATTTCAAAAATTACTTGGGCTGTTACTTATGATTTTCTACCAAAAGGTCAAATGGAGTACATGTTAGAATGGATGTATAGTTCAGAATCATTGAAAAATCAAATGCTACAAGGACATCAGTTTTTTATTGCTGAAATAAATGAACAATCAATTGGATTTGCTTCGGTTTCCTCAGAAAAAAATCAAGTATACAAATTAAATAAATTATATGTTTTACCATACATACAAAAAACAGGTGCAGGTAAAGCATTATTGAAAGAAGTCATACTTTATGCAAAAAATAATGGGGGTAATGAATTACAACTACAAGTGAACAGAAATAATTCAGCAAAAGAATTTTATTTAAAAAATGGATTTAAAGTATTGTTTGAGGCAGATTTTGAAATAGGGAATGGCTTTTTTATGAACGATTATGTAATGAGTTTGCAATTGTAACAACAGTTAAAGTCAAACAATTGATTTTTTGGAATAAAATAATCTCAATTTCCCCTACTTTTGCGTCCCAATTCACTAAAGGATAAGTGTTAAAACTGCGGGTGTGGTGAAATTGGTAGACACGCCAGACTTAGGATCTGGTGCCGCGAGGCATGGGGGTTCGAGTCCCTCCACCCGCACTAAACTAAAAGTT
>JANPAT010000434.1:0-6969 GCA_031430075.1 Chitinophagaceae bacterium
GAAAAAACAAATAGGCATTACAAATTGCTTTTACCTTTGCTGCATTAAATTTTTTAAATTAATTAAATAATATTTTATGAAAATTACAGTTGTTGGAGTGGGTGCTGTAGGTGCCACTTGTGCAGATAATATTGCACGTAAAGAATTAGCCACAGAATTAGTAATGTTAGATATTAAAGAAGGTATTGCAGAAGGTAAAGCACAAGACTTAATGCAAACTGCAGCATTATTAGGTTTCGATACAAAAATTACTGGTAGCACAAACGATTATACAAAAACTGCTAATAGCGATGTAGTGGTTATTACATCTGGTTTGCCAAGAAAACCTGGTATGACGAGAGAAGAACTTATTGGCGTTAATGCTGGCATTGTAAAAGGCGTTTGCGAAAACATTTTAAAACATTCTCCAAACACTATTATTGTTGTAATTAGTAATCCAATGGATACTATGACTTACTTGGCATTACAATCAACAGGCTTACCAAAAAATAAAATTATTGGTATGGGTGGAGCATTAGATAGTGCACGTTTTAAATATCAATTATCAACAACTTTAGGTTGCAGCCCAAGAGATTTAAATGCTGCTGTAATTGGAGGACATGGCGATACTACAATGATTCCTTTAATTCGTTTTGCAACTTGGAACAGTGTTCCAGTTTCATCTTTATTAAGTGTTGAACAACAAAAACAAATTGTTGCTGATACCATGGTTGGTGGTGCTACACTTACTAAACTTATTGGAACTTCTGCTTGGTATGCACCAGGTGCAGCAGCAACAGCAGTTGTTGAAAGTATTGTTAGAGATCAAAAGAAACAAATTACTTGTTGCGTTGCACTTGAAGGTGAATACGGACAAAAAGATATTTGCTTAGGTGTGCCAGTAACGATTGGCAGAAACGGCTGGGAAAAAATTGTAAATTTTGATTTGAACGAAGAAGAAAAAGAATTGTTTAGCAAATCTGCAGATGCTGTTAGAAGTATGAATGATGTGTTGAAGACATTGTAAACATTGGTTTTATTCTGAGCTTTGACAACTTTTGAAAAGTTGTCAAAGCTCAGAATTTCTTTATTGAGGCCTACACAATTGTTGTAGGCTTTTTTATTCTCTTTACTTTCGCAGCTTATGACAAATAATACATCGTTTGCAGAGGGAAGGGTTTTAATGATTAATAAACCTATGCATTGGACCAGCTTCGATGCTGTGAAAAAGATTAGAGGTTTAATTAGAATTAAAAAAATTGGTCATGCAGGCACACTCGATCCATTAGCAACTGGCTTACTCATTATTTGTACTGGTAAGTTTACTAAAAAGATAAATGAGTATATGGGAATGCCAAAAGAATATACTGGCACCATAACTCTTGGAGCAACTACCCCAACTTTTGATTTAGAAAGTGAACCTGAAAATAGTAAAGAAACTGGCCATTTAACCGAAGCACAAATTCTAGAAGCCACAAAACAATTTACTGGAGCTATTTTACAAATGCCCCCACAACATTCTGCAATAAAAAAAGATGGAATGAGGTTATACGAAAGTGCAAGAAAAGGAATTCATGTAACAGTTGAACCCAGACCAGTTACCATTCATGAATTTGAAATTAATAAAATAGATGGTGCCACTATTCATTTTAGAGTGGTTTGCAGTACTGGAACTTATATTAGAAGTTTAGCTAACGATTTTGGTGAAACCCTTGGCGTTGGTGGTTATTTAAGCAGTTTATGCAGAACTAAAATTGGTAACTTTACTATTTTAGATGCACAAAGTATTGAAGAATTTGAAATGGAATTAAAATCTTTTACAACAAATGAGATAGAATAATGCCAGTAGCAACAGATGCATTTAAAGATTCGGCTTCTCCTACCCTTTCAATACTCATTGCATGTTGTATAAAGGGTAAAATATTTTGCCGAATTCCTTTCGATTCATTACCAATTACTATCACTCCTTTATCTATCTTACCAACTTCTTTTATATTTTTCCCATTTAATAAAGCTCCATAAACAGGTAATTTATTTTTTGCAAACCAAGTGGGCAAATCAGCTTCATCAACTTCAACTCTAATAAAACTGCCCATTGTACTTTGTATTACTTTGGGGTTATATAGCTCTACACAATCATCACTACAAATAATTTTGTTTACGCCAAACCAATCGGCAATTCTAATAATTGTTCCTAAATTTCCTGGATCTTGAATGCCATCTAATGCAATAATGATACTGCTTTCAACATTTCGTTTCATGGTTGGTTTTTCAACAATTGCTAAAACTTTGTTGGCAGTTTGCAAATTCGAAATTTTTTGCAACTCAGCTTCGCTTACTTCAACAACATCATGTAATAATGTATTTTCTGCAATCCAATTTACAGTTGCATAGATTTTTTTTACAACATAATTACTTTTTAAAAGTTCATCTACAATTTTTTTACCTTCAACAATAAATAAACCTTCGAGTTCTCTTTGTTTTTTATGGCTTAAAGTTTGAATATATTTACTTTCGCTGCGGCTTAACATATTATGCAATTTAATACTATCAGAAAGACAAAAGTATATTTTCTATTCTTCGTAATAACTTTAATTAGTTCTTGCATCAGTGTAAAAAATTATCAACCTAACAAACCCTTTATTTTTAATAATAAAATCATCATCAGTAATGATATTAAAAAAGATCATAAAAAGCAACTCATTAACGAGCTCAACAACTATTGGGATGATAGTATGCAAATAAGGAAAATAGTGAAACTTGGCGTATTTACCGTTATTAAAAATCCCCCTGTTTACGATAGCAATAATTTTAATCGTTCTATCAATTTCATGGATAACTATTTAAAATCTCGAGGGTTTTATTATGCTTCATATACAAAAGATACCACTTGGCAAATTAAAGGAGATCAATATAGAGTTACACCCATTGTTACCATTGATTTGGGTAAAAATATTAGTATAGATTCTGTTGCTGTAGATTTAATAGATAGCAGTTTGCAAAAATTAGCCCTAGAAAATTTTGATAAAACTTTATTAAAAAAAGGCACTCCCTATACCAAGCAAATTATTAGTAACGAGTTAGAAAGATATACTGCCTTGTTTAAACGTAATGGATATTATAATTTTAATAAAGATGATATTTATGCTTTGGTAGATACCACAGATTCTCGTTTTTTAACTTTAACCATCGACCCATTTGAGTTAGCAAAATTATTAGACGATTATAATAAAAATAAAAAAGAAAATCCCCAATGGGATATAACAATTAAACAACGACAAGATAGTGCTGGCAAGGGTTCTAAGAAATATTATATTGGACAAACTTATTATTATCCTCAGGCTGGCAGTTTCGATTTAACAGATTCTATCATTAATCAGCCTTGGCTGCATCAACATAAAACTGGAAATTATATTTTAAATTTCGATTACGAAAACATAAAATTAGATCCACTTAAAGAACATACTTATTTAAAATATGGTGAGCCTTATAACCAAAATTTATATTTTAAAACGCTCAATGCTTTAAGCAAATTGGGGCCTTGGAAGCAAATTGATGCTAAGTTTATTGAAAGAGATTACGATACTTTGGATTTACATATTTCCATGATTCCTGAAAAGAAAAAAGGTTTAGAAATTATTACAGAAGTGAGTAAAAATTCTGGCGATTTAACTGCAGGGAATTTAGTAGGTATTTCTTTAGGGGCAACTTATAGAGATAGAAATGTTTGGAAACAAGCCATTCAATCGTTTACTACAGCCCGTATTGGTGTGGAGTTTAACCCTAACGACAGCACAAAAGCTTTACAAACTTTTTATACCACTTTTGGCCATACTTATAGTTTTCCTAGAATTATTGGCGATAAACCAATTAAAAGTTTGGCAACTTTATTTCCATTCAAAAAAATTAGAAATCGCATTTTAGATATTTTAAATGTTGAAGACAGAAGAACATTATTTTCTTTAAATGTATCATACTCTGATAGGTTCGATTTGTTTAAACTAAAATCTTTTACTGGAAGTTTTGGTTATGAATTTAAAGAATTGGATAATGTATGGAGTTACAGACCCTTTAATGTTGAGTTATACTCATTAGAAAAATTAAAAGGCTTGGATGATTTAATAAAAAATAATCCGTTTCTGGTATTATCATTTAATACAGGTAATGTAATTGGGCAAAGTTTTTCTTTCACAAGAAGTAAAATAGATGCAAAAAATCCTAATAAATCTTTTTTATTTAGAGTTGGGATTGAAGAATCTGGTTTAGTTGCAGGCCTGTTTAAAACATTTGAAAATACTGTATATAGATATGTGAAATTAGAAGTAGAATATAGAAGAAGCATTAAGCAAGAAAAAACCGAATTAGCATATAAACTTTTTGGTGGCTTAGGCATTAATTATAGCAGTAGCAATGAAATAGGAAACGTGTTGCCATTCTTTAAACAATTTTTTGCTGGTGGCCCAAACAGCATGAGAGCTTGGGGTTTAAGACAACTAGGTCAAGGTTCTTCTTTATTATATGATACCAGCAGATCTTCATTTAAAGATAGATTTGGCGATGTACGTGTAGAGGGAAATTTTGAATATCGTTTTGTATTATATAATGGAAACTTCTTAAAAGTAGGTAGTGCTTTATTTGCAGATATTGGAAATGTTTGGAATTTGAAAAAAAATATTAATAATCCTAATGGTGAATTTACTTTTAAGAATTTTTTAAAAGATATTGCTATAGATATGGGTACTGGCTTAAGGTTGGATTTTGGTGGTTATTTTTTATTAAGACTTGATGTTGCCTATAAAATAAAAGACCCAGGTCGTCAATATAACAATGGCTGGGTCAATTTAAGTAATGCTGCTTTAAAGGAATATAGAATGAATGGTGTTGAAGTAAGAAATGTGGCTTTCCAATTAGGTATTGGTCTGCCGTTTTAATTCAAAAAATTATCTATTCATACTTGCTAAAAACTCTTCATTATTTTTAGTACCTCGCATTCGTTTTAATAATTCATTCATCGCTTCTTCGGTATTCATATCATTTATAAAGAGACGTAAAATATTCATTCTTTGTAACACTTCTTTATCTAACAATAAATCATCTCTTCTTGTAGATGAAGCCACTAAGTCAATTGCAGGATAAACACGTTTGTTAGCTAATTTTCTATCAAGTTGAAGCTCCATATTACCAGTACCTTTAAACTCTTCAAAAATTACTTCATCCATTTTACTACCTGTATCAATTAAAGCGGTTGCTAAAATGGTTAAACTTCCACCAAATTCAATTTTACGAGCAGCACCAAAAAATTGTTTTGGTTTTTGCATGGCGTTTGCTTCAACACCACCACTTAATACTTTACCACTTGATGGAGCAACTGTATTATGTGCACGTGCTAAACGAGTAATGCTATCTAATAATATCACCACATCATGCCCACACTCTACTAAACGTTTAGCCTTTTGTAAAGCTATAGTGCTTACCTTAACATGTTTCTCAGCTGGCTCATCGAAAGTGCTGGCTAAAACCTCAGCATTCACACTTCTTTCCATATCAGTAACTTCCTCTGGTCTTTCATCAATCAACACAACCATTAAATAACATTCAGGATGGTTTGCTGCAATGGCATTTGCAACTTCTTTCAACAACATAGTTTTACCCACTTTTGGTTGAGCAACAATTAAACCCCTTTGGCCTTTACCTATAGGCGTAAATAAATCCATAATTCTTGTACTGTAATTATTTGCAGTAGTAAATAAATTTAATTTTTCAAAAGGGAATAATGGTGTTAAATAATCAAAAGGAACACGGTCTCTTACTTCATCTGGTTTTTTACCATTAATGTAATCAACTTTCAATAAAGCAAAATATTTTTCTCCTTCTTTTGGAGGACGAACAGAACCTGCAACAGTATCGCCTGTTTTTAATCCAAATAATTTTATTTGAGATGGAGAAACATAAATATCATCGGGAGAGCTTAAATAATTGTAATCTGATGAACGTAAAAATCCATACCCATCAGGCATCATTTCTAAAACACCTTCACTATTAATTACACCTTCGAACTCAATATTAAAAGCTGGTGGGCGTTGAACTTGTTTTTGTGGTGCAGGTGATGGCGTGTTTGTATTAGGTAAAGATTCTTTATTGATGTCTTCAGTTGCAGCTAAAAGTGAAGCAGCTAAATTGTTAATATTTTCATCAACTTCAACTTTTTCATTTTCCGCTTCCTGAACCTCTTTTTTTACTACTATTTTTTGTGAAGGTTTTGTAATTTTTGGTTTTCGCTTTTTCTCCACATCATTTTCTTTATCATCACTTTCGTCATCTTTACTACTCATCACTTCAGCTTCTTCATTAATATTTGAAGTTGAAGTTTTAATAGTAACCATTTTTTTAGTTCTTTTTTTCTTGTTGGGATCCTCTTTTTCGGAAGATGCAATTGCTTGCTTGTCTAAAATTTTATAAATTAAATCTTGTTTTTCAAGGCCTTTAATTCCTTTAATGTGTAATTGTTCTGCTATGTCCAATAACTCAGGCATCAGCATGTCATTTAGTTGTAAAATATCGTACATAAAAAATTTTTGAAAATCTAATAAAGTAAAACGGGCTAAACTTTGTTTTGTGTTGAAACTAGAAATGGAAACCGATTCTCTGTAGGGAAACTCTGAAGCTAATCAGTTCTTTATAATGCAATATTAAAATAGTTTTATTTAAAAAAAGATTTTTTTTATTTTTTTCATCAAATTCATATTAAAAAAATGTTACTAATGCCCCAAAACAAGCTAAAAAAGTAAAAAGTAATTTTTGAATACTAAATTTGCCCTACCTAATTATGAATAATCATCTCTTACACAACGAATCGGTAGTATCCAATAGAAAAAAAATTATTGTTTTAGGAAGTGGACCCAACAGAATTGGTCAAGGTATTGAGTTTGATTATTGCTGTGTTCATGGCATTTTAGCTATTAAAGAATCAGATTTTGAAGCCATCATGAT
>JANPAT010000435.1:0-1804 GCA_031430075.1 Chitinophagaceae bacterium
GTCAATCGTTGTCCATTATCGTAAGTGTAAGTCTCATAAGTTCTCACTTCAGGATGTGCCGTTCCTGTAAAAAGGTAATGAAGGCTCAAAGTAGGCTTTTGTAAGCCATCATAACCTGATACATACCAATCCACGCCATAAGTATCTTCATCTAAGACAGGTCCTTCGGTTAAACCATCCTTCAATAAATGCTGCTTACCTGTCCAAACAGGATTGCCTGTATAGGTGATACCATTGCGTCGTTCAATATATGACCAAACAAAATTGCGATTAGGCGTAATACCTGTAGGGGCTATAACTTTCGCACCTTGATTTTTCACCCAAGATGTATTGGGGTAATATTGTGTTTCAGTCAGCAATTTAGTAATATCACTTTCTTGTAAATTGAAATCTTGCCCTACAGTTGGGCTTACAAAAGCGAAACCTGTTTTTTTGACTCGACCTATTTCATCGTAAAATGTTGCTAAATATTTGTTTGATGCGCCATCATCGCCTGTGTACTGAGGGGTACGCATATTGGCATCTTGGGTCAAAACCAATTGATCTTTATCATTGTAAAAGAACTTTTGCGGTTCAGCCCCGGGTACTTTCTTTTCGATTAACCGATTTAGATTGTCGTAAGTGTATTGAAAAATCAAAGAAGCAGTCACTACGCCATTGCCATCAACTGAACCGGGCGGCAGCACGGATACGAGTTGTCCATAATCGTCATAGACATTGTAAGTATCCACATTTTGCCCACTCAAAAACTTTCGAGTTAAGACAACCCTTCCTAATTTGTCCTTGAAAATACAAGTTTGTTTAGCATTTTCATCTATCAAAATTGTTTTAGACAAAGTATTAGCAGCATAAAAACCCACAGTAGAAGCAGAAGATACGCCCCCATTATTTATAGGTGCCGATCCGACAGTTGGTGTTAAGTTACCATCCATTGGTAGTGAGAATATCAAGCCCGCTGTTGAATTAAATTGCTTAAAAGCCATTGAACTTATATCGGAAGCACTTTGCGCTACATTCCAAATTCGGAAACTGCTCATTTGTCCTTCAAAATAACCTATATCATTTGAATAGCCTATCCAAAACTCTGTCTGCCAATTAAAATCAGAATGATCATAAGTTGATGATGGTGAAACAAGGTTTCCATCAATATAAATATTTTGACCCACTCCAGTCTTTACAACAAGTGCAATATGGTGCCAATGATTGTCATTCAAAACTCTGCCTGTACTCCAACTGTTACCTTGCCAAACCCTAACTTTTAAAATACCATCTTGCAAATAAAGGTGTCTATCGTGCCCGTTAGAGCCTTGCGTTCCATCCGCAGCGCAAAAAATGCCTGTATTAGGATTCGCTGTTTTAATGAAAAAATCAACCGTAAAGTTCTGCTCAGGAATATCTTGTACAACTCTCAAGCTGGTAGCCCCATTAAATGATGCAACCGTAGGAGTAGGGGCATTGTTAAAACTCCGCACTTGGTCAACGTCTGCGTTTGTGCTGTATTGGGTAGATATAACCGAATTATCCACATTGGTCTGTTTTATCGGTCGACTAAGGGGAGACGTTTCATATTCTGTCAAAATAAAAGGATGCACGCTTGCTGTAGTTGATGCCGCTTCAAAACCTAAAGTCCCCCCTTCAAATGGCAAATAAGCTTTGTTTTGTCTGCCAAGTGCATCATAACCAACTTAGTTTTTCTGATGCCAAAAATTGCTCGGATGTGTAGGTGCTATCGGTGTGTAAAACTCTTTGACCACTTCCACAGGGCGACCTAACCCGTCTAAATACTGTTTTGTACTGAGGGGGG
>JANPAT010000436.1:0-2007 GCA_031430075.1 Chitinophagaceae bacterium
AAGTTGCCTTTGATAGATTTAAACATTAATGAATCTGAAAATATTTCTCCATTAGTTTTTCAATACAACGAAACTATTTATCTATGGGAAAAACCAGAAGATATTAATATAATTGAAAAATTTTTACCAAAAGGTTTTTTAATTATTGAAGAAGAAAATTGGAACCAACAACTACAAGAATTCATTGTTCCACTTTCAAAAGATTATACCATTCATTTTGATAACATTAAAAAAGAGGAAATAAAAAACATCAAACCTCAAATGAGTATTCTTTTAAAAGAAAAAGGAGAATACTTGGTTTTTGAAGTGGTGTTTTCATACAATGAATATACTATTAAGCCAAACGATAAAGAAAAAATCATCATCCCTTTTGAAGATCGTTTATTGATTATTCATAGAAATTTAGAAGTTGAAGCAGAATTAGTAAACAAAATTCAACAATTACACTCACTCTTTGTAAAAACCACCGCCAACAATACTTTGGCACTTAAAGGTTCAGAGGTTTTAAAAAATAATTGGTTCTTTTTATTTATTGATGCTGCTAAAGAAATGAATATTGCTGTGTTTGGTTTCGAAACATTAAAGCGTTTTAGATTCAATACTTCACGACCATCAACTAAAATTTATATTAGCAGTAATACTGATTGGTTTGATGCTAAAGTTGAAATAGATTTTGGTGGACAAAAAGTTACTGTTTCTGATGTTAAAAAAGCATTAGCCAATAAACAACAATTTGTGCCTTTGAGTGATGGTTCATTAGGAATTTTACCTGAAGATTGGATAAGAAAATATAGTTTATTATTTAAAGTTGGAGATGGCAAACAAGATAACATGAAGCTGAGTAAATTTCAGTACAGTGTTATTGAAGATTTGTATAATCAAAGAGATGAAGAAGAACTTTTTGTTCAATTAGAAGAAAAATACGATAAACTAAGATTTAATTACGAAATAAAAAAAATTCCACCACCAGAACATTTAAATTCAATTCTAAGGCCTTACCAAGAAAGCGGATTTCAGTGGTTAAATTATTTAAGAGAAGTGCAATGGGGTGGCATTTTAGCAGATGATATGGGTTTGGGCAAAACTGTTCAAGCATTAAGTTATCTTAATCATATAAAAACACATGAGGGAAAATTAAAAGCATTAGTTGTTTGTCCTACCACATTAATGTTCAACTGGCAAAATGAAATTAATAAGTTCACTCCCATTTTAAAATACTATATACATCATGGTGGTGGAAGAATGAAAGATGATTTGCAAGAGAAAGAAGCCGATGTTATTATAACAACTTATGGAACTTTAAGAAGCGATATCAAAGAGTTTATACAAATAGAATTCGACTATGTAATTTTAGATGAAAGTCAGGCAATAAAAAACCCAGCAAGCAAAGTAACTAAAGCTGCATGTTTGCTGAAAGCTAGAAGTAGATTGTGTTTGAGTGGTACGCCTTTACAAAATAACACATTCGATATTTTTGCTCAAATGAATTTTTTAAACCCTGGAATGTTGGGTAGTCAAGAGTTTTTTAAATCAGAATTCGCAGTACCCATCGATCGTTTTGGAGAAAAAGATCAGAAAGAACATCTTAAAAAATTATTGTATCCTTTCATACTTCGTAGAACAAAAGAACAAGTAGCAAAAGATCTTCCAGAAAAACAAGAAATGATTTTGTTTTGTGAAATGGGCGATGAACAACGTAAAATTTATGAAGCTTACAGAAATGATTTTAGAGATAAAATTTTAGGTGTGGTACAAGAAAAAGGAGTGAATAAAAGTCAGCTTACTATTTTACAAGGCCTAATGAAATTGAGACAAATTTGCGATAGTCCAGCCATCATCAAAGAAACTGATGGAGAAAAATATCCTAACGTTTCAGTAAAATTAGAAGAAATTGGAAGAGAAATTGCAGAAAATATTAGCGATCATAAAGCATTAGTATTCTCACAGTTTTTAGGTATGCTAGCTTTAATTAAAGAACGTTTACAAGAACTTGAAATTGATTTTGAA
>JANPAT010000437.1:0-2375 GCA_031430075.1 Chitinophagaceae bacterium
GGGTATGAATCTTTCCAAGAGTGATGAGCAATAGTATCGTTGATTGGTAAAATTTGTAGGAGTTTTAGGCCAACTTGATTACACCAATCTATCATCAACTTCATATCAGTAAATTCTCCAACGCCACAACTTTTTTCAGATCTTAAGCTAAACACTGGAATGGCAACACCAGCTCCTCTCCAAGTATTTACAGAAAAGTTAACAAAAGCATCATTAACTATGGTTTTTTTATCAGCTTTTATTTCATCAAACAATATTCTATTTTCTCCATCTTCAAAAGCTATAAACTTATTTTCTTCAGTATTATAAATACCATATTTATAAGTTAAAGGGAAATGCTCTTTGCTTAAATCTAATTCTGTTGCAAATAAATCTTCTCCTTCTTTTTTCTTTAGTAATACAGGTTTAGTAATATTCCATTTTCCTAATTTATCAGCACTACCCAAAACACAAATAGTTTGATTAGCTTGAATTAAAGGAAATTTAGTTTGAAAGAGGTGTGTAGTTTTTCTGGGCTTTGTTACCTTAAAATCATTAATGCTTTTCTGTAATAAAACTTTCTTAAAAGGAACTGTGTAAAATGCATTTTGTAAATATCCTGTGTAGTTCCAACCATCAATTCTTAGAATTTCTTTGCATTGGGTTTGTAAATCAATTTGCTTGTCAGAACCACAATCATAGCTAATGGTGCCATCATTATTCTTTAAAAAATAGTTATATGTAATAGGTTCCTTTTTAATATCTTCTTTACTTAAATCAATTACTGTGTACCAAAATTCATCATTAAAAAATTGTAAGCGAATGGCTTTATCCATATCGCTATTACCTAATTTAGGATGGTTACCAGTAATATATAATTCTTGTCCAAATGTTGTAGTAAATCTTAATTGGAATGTAATTTTTTCTAATACTGCACTACTTTTTGAAACTGATGTTTTTTTAGCAACAGATTTATTAGGGCTTTTTTTAGTTTCTATTTTTTTATTAGAACTCGACTTTTTAACTTTCTTAGCACTTTCTGAAACGCCTTTAGTTGTATTTTTTAGTTTTGAAAGAGTGTTAGTTTTCTCCATAATCAATTTCTTTTCTATTATGCAATAGGTTCTGCAAAATAACGATTTAATGTGTAATAAACACACGATTGTTAGCTTTTCATTTTCATTAACAAATTTTATTGTACATAATTTGTTAATGATTGCTATTACTTTGCTTTCACTAAAGTTTATGGCAAACAAAAAACAAGCTGCATTAGGTTTTATTTTTATTACTTTATTGATAGATGTTACTGGTTTTGGAATTATCATTCCTATTATTCCAACATTAATTCAAGATCTTGCTAATTGTTCACTGAATGCAGCTGCAGTTTATGGAGGTTGGTTGCAAACCACTTATGCCATTATGCAATTTATTTGTGCACCAATTTTAGGAAATTTAAGTGATAAATTTGGCAGAAGACCTATTCTATTATTCTCTTTATTTGGCTTTGCACTTGATTATTTATTTACTGCTTTTGCCCCAACAATTTTTTGGTTGTTTGTAGGAAGAACAATTGCTGGTATTACAGGTGCAAGCTTTTCCACAGCTGGTGCTTATATTAGTGATGTTAGCACCCCTGAAAAGAAAGCTCAAAATTTTGGAATGATTGGTGTTGCTTTTGGAATTGGCTTTATAATTGGGCCTGCATTAGGAGGAATTTTAGGCAAGATTGATGTTCGTTTACCATTTTTTGCCTCTGCTGCTTTAGCTATGATTAATTGGATATATGGTTATATTATTTTACCAGAATCTTTACCTAAAGAAAAACGAAGAGCATTTAGTTGGAAACGAGCAAACCCAATTGGAACATTATTACAGTTTAAAAAATATCCAGTAATAATTGGTTTAGTTGTTTCAATATTTTTATTATATGTTGCTTCACATGCTGTACAAACTACTTGGACTTATTACACCATGTATCGTTTTGGTTGGGATGCAACAGCAATTGGCTGGTCGCTTGCATTTGTAGGGTTGGTAGTTGCTGTAGTTCAGGGTGGATTAATTAGGTTAATTATTCCAAAAATTGGTTTAGAAAAAAGTGTTTATGTAGGATTAGCATTTTATGCTACCGGATTTTTATTATTTGGATTAGCAACACAAGGCTGGATGATGTATGCTTTTATGTTAGTTTATGGTTTAGGTGGATTAACCATGCCTGCCTTGCAAGGATTAATAAGTAATGAAGTTCCCCAGAATGAACAAGGTGAATTACAAGGAGGCCTAACCAGTATAATGAGTATTGCTTTAATTTTTGGTCCACCAGTTATGACTCATGTTTTTGCATTTTTCACTGCCAAGGATGCAGTATTGCATATTCCAGGAGCTGCAATGCTTTTGGG
>JANPAT010000438.1:0-2012 GCA_031430075.1 Chitinophagaceae bacterium
GGTTTAAACATAAAGCTGAAGATTATTTTTCATTGCAAGAAAAGCAAATGATTGCTCAAGCAATTAAACAAGCTGAATTACAAACTAGTGGAGAGGTTAGGGTTTTTGTAGAAAGCAAATGCAATTATGTAAATGCCATTGATAGAGCAAAAGAAATTTTCGATAAATTAAACATGCATAAAACAGAAAATAAAAATGCTGTTATTGTTTATGTAGCTTTAAAACATAAGCAATTAGCCATTTTTGCTGATGAAGGCATCTATCAAAAAACTGGTGTACAATTTTGGAATGACGAGTTATCTATCATGATTAATCATTTTAAAAATGAAAATATTGTTGATGGCATTACAAAAGTTGTAGAGCATATTGGCGTAGCTCTTAAAACTCACTTTCCCTTTCAAAAAATTGATATTGATGAATTGCCAAATGATGTTGTTTTTGGCAAGTAATTTTTAAAATAAAAATATAAGTTGAAAAAACTTTTTACCATACTGCTTAGTTTTTTTTGTTTGCAAATTTTTGTACAAAAAAGTTTGCCCAAGCCTAATCCGCCAAGTTTGGTGGTTGATTATGCTAATATCATTTCATCACACGATCAGCAACAACTCAATCAAAAATTAATTGCAATTGATGATAGTTCAAGTAATCAAATTGTAGTTGCTATAGTTCAAAGTTTGAATGGTGAAGTATTAGAAGAAGTTGCATTAAATACTTTTAGAGAATGGGGTATTGGTAACAAGAAAACGAACAACGGTATTCTGCTTTTAATTGCTCTAGATGAACGAAAAGTTAGAATTGAAGTAGGTTATGGTTTAGAGGGTGCCATACCTGATATAACTGCAAAAGATATTATTGAAAGAGATATTAAACCTGCTTTTAGGCAAGGTCACTACTATAGTGGAATTAATGATGCTGTTGATGATATTGCAAAAGCTGCTGTTGGAGAATATAAAGTTAAACGAGATAAAAAAAATGATAAAAAAATTGGAAAATTTGGCTTCCTTATTATTCTAATTATTATCATTATTATAGTTAGTGCTTCAAGTGGTGGTGGAGGTGGTTATGGAAGAAGAAGAAATGCAGATTGGATGTTGCCTCTATTATTTAATTCAGGTGGTTTTGGTGGATTTGGAGGAGGCAGTTCAAGTGGTGGTGGTTTTGGTGGATTTGGAGGAGGAAGTTCTGGAGGAGGAGGAGCTAGTGGAGGATGGTAGTGTAATAATGATGAATGTTGAATGATGAATGTTGAATTGAAAAATAACAACTCATAATTCCAAACTAACTAATAAATAATTTATATGAGTAAGATTTTAGAAGTTGAGAATCTAGTAAAATATTTTTCTACCCAAAAAGCTGTTGATGATATTTCTTTTTCAATTGAACAAGGAAATATTTTTGGCTTACTTGGACCCAATGGTGCTGGTAAAACAACACTGATTAGAATGATCACTGGAATTTTTTATCAAGATGCTGGTAATATATTTTTTGATGGAAAGAAATTTGATCCAATTAATGATGTCATTAAAATTGGGTACATGCCAGAGGAACGTGGACTATATAAAAAAATGAAAATTGGTGATCATGCCATGTATTTAGCTCAGTTAAAAGGCATGAGTAAACAAGAAGCTACAAAAAAAATAAAATATTGGTTTGAGAAATTAGAAATGCAAAGTTGGTGGAACAAGAAAGTAGAAGATTTAAGTAAAGGCATGAGTCAGAAATTACAATTTGTTTTGACTGTTTTACACGAACCAAAACTTATAATTTTAGATGAACCCTTTTCTGGCCTTGATCCATTAAATGCTAATTTAATTAAAGATGAAATTTATGGTTTAGCACAACGTGGTGCTACGATTATTTTTTCAACTCATAGAATGGAGCAAGTTGAACAAATTTGCGATAATATTGTTTTAGTAAGCCTAGGTAAAAAAATATTAGATGGAACAGTTGCAGATGTTAAACAACAATTCAAAGAAAATATTTATCAAATAAAAATTAAAGAAATTCCTGGA
>JANPAT010000439.1:0-9059 GCA_031430075.1 Chitinophagaceae bacterium
TATCAAGTGCTACTGGTGGATGTAAACCAATTGCAGTTTTTTCTGCATCAACTTGGAGTGCATTTGATTGTGCTGGAGCATCTGGTGGAGATAATTTATACCAACAATTATTTCCAACCCGATCTTGGGGAAGACAATTTATTACAGCACCATTTAAAAATAGACCTTCGGATATTTATAGAGTTTTTGTAATTGATCCCACAACACAAGTAATTTTAACAGATGGTGGCGTACCTCAAATTATGGGAGGTGCTCAATATAATGCAACAGGTAAGTTTTATCAATATAAAACCGGCAATCCGGTTTATATTTCAGCCGATAAGCCAATTTCAGTTGTTCAATATATAACTTCTCAAACTTGTAAAACAGGATGTACAACTGGTGGTGCAAACACTTTATGTTATTCTGATCCAGAAATGGTAATTTTAAATCCAATTGAACAAACCTTAAAAGAAATTACTTTCTTTTCTGCTCATAAAAACTTTGTTCCTACAGGACAGTCGAATGTTGATTTGCATTTTGTAAATATTATAATTAATAAAAATTTTAAGAGTTCATTAAAAGTTGATGGAGGTTCAATTCCTACATCTTTTTTTGTTGATATACCTGGAACCAATTATGCTTATTTGCAAGAAGATTTAACTGTAAGTTCTGCAACAAACCCAGTTCATAAAGTAACTGCTGATACAGGTTTTTCAGCAATAGTTTATGGCTTTGGAAATGTAGAAAGTTATGGCTATAATGGTGGAACTAATATTGTTGATTTGTATCAGTATGTAACCTTGCAAAATCAACACGCAACAGTTAATTTTCCTGCAACTTGTAAAAATACTCCTTTTAAATTTTCAATAACACTACCTTATCAACCCCTAAAACTAAATTGGGATTTTAATAATGCTGCTAATTTAAGCCCAAGTACCCCCATTATAAATAATAATCCCATATACGATAGCACATTTATAAAAGATGGAAAAAATTTATATGTATATAAGCTAAGTAGTAATTATTTATTTAGTCAAATAGGAACTTATAATATTAAGGTATTAGTAAATAATCCAACAACAGATGGATGTTCAGGAGATCAAGAAATAGATTATCAAGTTGAAGTTTTTAATCCTCCCATAGCAAGTTTTACAATTAATTCAAATGGTTGTACAAGTAGTGCTTTAACTTTTAACGACCAATCTCAAACCTCTGGAAGAAATTTAATAAGATGGAGATGGGATTTTGGAGATGGCACTATTGATAGTATAAAAAATCCTTCAAAACTTTATACATCCGGTGGAACTTTTCCAATTAAATATACAATTACTACTGATGTGGGATGCATTTCAGATACTACAAAGAATGTAGTGTTAACACCTCCTCCAATTGCAAAATTTGGAATAAAAGATTCTTTATGTGTAAATTCTTTAATAACAGTTTCTGATTCTTCTACATTCACTGCTCCAAGTAGTATTGCAAAATGGTATTGGAATTATGGAAATGGAATAAAAGATACTTTATTGTCAAGTTCAAACCCAATTGTTGCTTATGCAGATACAGGAACTTTTACAATAACATTAATGGTAGAAACAAATTCTGGTTGCAGAAGTAATTTATTTAGTAAACAAATTAAAATTCGTTCAAATCCAGTGGTTGATTTTACAATGCCCAATATTATTTGCTTACCAGTTGGATTGGCAAGTTTTGGCAATAATTCTTCAATAAACGATGGAACAACAAGTAGCTTAATTTATAAATGGGAGTTTGGAGATGGTAAAACATCTAATCTAAAAAATCCAGCTACAAATTATAGTGCCTTAGGTCCATTTAATGTTAAATTATCAGTTTCCAGTTTATTTGGTTGCACACAAAATGATACAAAGGTTTTAAATACTATTTATCCTCAACCTAAATCAATTTTTAATATTACCAACGAAGTATGTTTAAGAGATACAACAAGTTATTTTGATATGAGTGATGGAAAAGGAAGTGCTGTTATTAAATGGCGTTGGAGTTTTGGAGATGGCTTTACCGATACCATTCAAAATCCAAAACATTTATACAACACAGTAGGTTTAGATACAGTAAAACTTTTTGTTTATACAGATAAGGGCTGTGTAAGTGATACAACATTTAAAACAACCGTTGTTAATCCTTTACCAACTGCAGGTTTTTCTTTTTCAAATCCAATTTGCGAAAAAAGACATATTAAATTTTCCGATACTTCAAAAGCAAATGTTGGAACACTAATTCAGTGGGGTTGGAACATGGGCAATGGTCACTCCTATACTTTTAATAGTTTACCAAATCCTTTTAACGAAGTATACGATACCACAGGAATTTATTTTGTAAAATTAAGAGTGGTTAATAGTAAAGGTTGTAAAGGAGATAGTACACTTCCCATTCAAATTAAATCAAACCCTTTACCACATATAGGTTTTATTTTACCTGATGTTTGTTTAGATGATGCCTTTGCACAATTTACAGATACTTCTAAAATTTCTGATGGCTCTCAAAACTTATTTAATTATAGCTGGAATTTTGGAGATATAAATGCAACTCCACCATTAAATGCAAATACATCAAATATTAAAAATCCAATACATAAATATTCTGATACAGGAATTTATAATGTAAAATTATTTATTACAAGTAATAATTTTTGTGCAGACTCTATTACCAAAAGCTTTACTGTTAATGGTTCTACGCCAAAAGCAAATTTTACAGTTCTTAATAATGCCAAATTATGTAGCAACGATTCTGTAAAAATTCAAAATACATCTACTGTAGATTTTGGTAGTGTAACTCAAATTGAAATTTATTGGGATACTGTTAATGCTCCCCTTACAAAATATATAGACAACAATCCTTATTCAAATAAAGTTTATAGTAATTTATATAATAATTTTCAACAGCCTGCAACAAAAACTGTTTATATAAAAATTTTGGCTTATTCTGGTGTAACCTGTGTTAGTCCTAAAACACAACAAATTACTTTACACCAAAGCCCTAAAGTTCAATTTAATAATATAAGAAGTATTTGCAACGATACCTCATCAAGAATTATAACTGAAGCTACCGAAACAGGCGGAGTTCCTGGAACTCAAATTTTCAAAGGCAATGGTATAGTTGATAGTTTAACAGGTTTATTTAATCCTCAAACTGTAAGCCCTGGTATTTATGCAATAAAATACACATTCACTTCTACAACTTATGGTTGTATTGATTCGGCCACAAAGAGTATTAAAGTGTTTCAATCGCCTATTGCAAAATTTGGAATTAGTTCGCCTTTATGCGAAAAAAACAATTTCAATTTCATAGATAGTTCTATTCCCAATGTTGGCAATGTTGTAAAGTGGGATTGGAATTATGGAAATGGAAATACTTCAATAAAAAATAATGGTACAACTTATAGTTACTCTTATAATGCTGCAAATACTTATTCGGTTACACTTAAAGTAACTACAGATAGTGGTTGTACACATTCTATTTCAAAACCAATTAAAATAAATTATTTACCAATAGTTTATTTCGGATTGCCATCTATTTGTTTGCCAGATGGGAAAGGAACTTTTTTAGATAGTACCACAATTGGCGATAATTCAAATAGCCAATTTAGTTGGTTATGGAAGTTTGGAGATGCATTTAATCCTACAACTTCCAACCTTCAAAACCCAATTCATAAATATGTTGACACTGCTGCAAAAAATGTACAATTAATTGTTACTAGTAAGGATGGTTGTAAAGACTCGCTAACAAGAGTTTTAAAAACAATTTATCCTCAACCAAAAGCAAAATTTGTAATTGCTCCAAATAAATTTGCTTGTTATAGAGATGCTTTGTATTTCACAGATTCAAGTAAAGGCATTACAAGTAATATAAAATCTTGGAATTGGGATTTGGGTTTTGGCTACACTTCAAATGCACAAAATCCAATACAAGTATATCAAGATACAGGCTTAGCATCGGTTTCATTATTTTTTTATAACAATAATAATTGTGTAAGTGATACTTTTTTTGAAGCCATTCAAATACATCCTTATCCAATAATTAATTTACCAACACAAGCTACATTTTTACAAGGTGGATTATTAACTATTATTCCAACATATTATTACGGACATGGTTTATCATATTTATGGACACCAAACTTATTTATGGTTAACGATACCGTTTTAAATGCACAAGTATTTCCAACAGAAGATAAAAGATACTTCTTAAAACTTACTGGTGATGGAGGTTGTAGTGCAACTGATGATATTTTAGTTGTAGTATTAAAAGCCCCTATTATTCCAAATGCATTTTCGCCAAACGGAGATGGTGTTAATGATTATTGGGAAATTAAACACTTAGAAAGTTACCCAGGTGCAACTGTTCAGGTTTTTGATAGATATGGACGATTGGTATTTTATTCTTTAGGCTATACCAAAAATTGGAATGGTAGAACATCAGCTAATGAAACTTTACCAATTGGTACTTATTATTATATTATTGATCCTAAAAATGGGAGAGAAAAAATAGGTGGTAGTGTTACAATAATAAAGTAAGCTGATTATTTTATAATTTTCATTAAAATTAATCTCATTTATATATATTTTGCTTTGTAAATAAATATTGGCAAAGCCAATAAAATAAAATTACGAAGCAAAATGCATAGTAGACATGGGTTAGCTTGTGAAGATTAATACCAACAAAAACAAGAACTTACTAAAAAGGATTCTGCCATTTTATCATACTTATGCATTAGCTTTAAAAACTAGCTTTCATTTAACAAAAAGATAGACCTAAAATTTAGGTATCCAGAAATATAAGAATATGGATTACTAATTAATAATAAATCATTCAATTGTCGTCACATCAGATGATTGATAACAATATTTATTTAGAGAAGGAAAACCTTTTAATTAAAGATTTAAGCCCTTAACTTTTTAAAATATTCAACTAAAATCATGATTAATATATTTCTTAAAATTCATACTTATATAATAATAAAAATTAGCAACTCCAAAAGAAAAAAACAATTTACAAAATTGATTATTCTGGCCTTCCTAAGTTTAAATTCTTATTGTCAGAATAATGACACCTATCGTACATTTAGTACAATTATTTGCAATTATAATCTTCCATTAACCAGGAGTGGATTATCTGTTACAGGTTTTTATGTTACTCCAAACATTAGAATTGAACGATGGGAGAAAAATGCACAAATTATCCTGAATATAAAACAAGTACAAGGTACTTCATCTAACCCCGACCCCAATTATATGCATAGCTATAACTTCATGGGCAAACAATATAGCAATCAGGATGTAGGAATCGAAGCATTTGAAAGCATAAGGGCAGAACTTGTAACTTTTGAGGTTTTAGTTACTTATGGTTCACAATCATGGGGCTGGAAAAAGGTAGATGGTATTGGCAATAGCTTTGGGCCAATAGATAAAAATGCTAAAGCTTCTGAGGTTATGGTTAATGTTAGAATAGCAAATCTATCTTTTAAAGGAACTAATTTAATTGAGAACAAAATCCGTGAAAAAAATAAGCCTAAAGATGGCAATACAAACAGCAATTCAGGTAGTTCAGGCAATCCAATGTATGGGACTTCATCAAACCAAAGTAATAACAGCAATTCTAATAGTTCTTCCTCATCAACTAATAAAAATCAAATTTCAGGGGGCCTTTCAAATAAGTCAAGTAGTAACAACAACAATACAACTAATAGCATTAACCAAAATAATACCAACAACAGTATTCCGAAAACTAACCCAATCCCTGAGAAAATACCTGATAGCTATACGGGAAACCCTTTGCACTATAATAACCCTAATATAAGCAGTGGTTCCACTGCATTAGATGATTTTAGTAAAGGACTACAGCAAGGAGCAGAAATTGTAAACCTTGTATCTGGTATAGTCGATTTATTTGCACCTACTCCAGCACAATTGCAAAAAAGGGCTGCTGCAGAAGCAGCAGAAGCTGCAGCTATAGCAGAAGCAACTAAAAGAGCTGAAATCGCGGCAGAGTTAAGAGCTGAAAAAGCCAGATTAATTGCAGCAAGAAAAATTTTTGTTTCAAAATTACCCAATGGCAAAACGCCTCTCTCATACCAAGAAAAAGAAGCAAAGGAAGTTTATTTTTTTACTTATAGTTACCAAACAACTGCATTAGAAGAAGCTGCCCCTTTGATATTTATATCAAATGTATTTACAGTCGCAAAATATGGTGATGGAACTTGGCCTTTTAAAAGCAATCTCATAAATAATATTGCTAAGACAAATAAGGGACTTAACTTAATACTATCTGATTATTATATTAGTAAAACCATAGCAGAAGAACAGCAACAATTATTTGTAAGAGCTGCAAGCAGCTATAATTTTTCTGTGCAGTCTATTACTTATATAAGTAAAATTACAACTGCAAATTCTGATAGCAATACAGATTTCTGGGGTAACCCTACGAAAGGGGGAACAAAGCAAGCTGCAAATACAACAGAAAAAAAATCGGCTACTACAACCCCAAAAGCAAAGTTTGATTATTGGGGTAATCCTATAAAAGATTAAATATAAAATTCAATCAAAAAAATGAAAAAAATAACCCTACTCGCCTTTTTAATAATCGCTACTGCACAAATATTATTTGCTCAAAATAATATAAAGGCACAGATAGAATTTGAAGAAGCTGAAAAAGTTTTTTCCGAAAATAAATTCGAAGAAGCATATACCAGGCTCAATAAAACAGAAGAGCTTGTTGGAAAATGGGCTCCAAATATAAGTTACTTAAAAATAAAATCTTTAGACCAACTATGTGATTATAGCGATGTGAAAAATCGTTATACCCAAGTACTTGATAAAGAAGTTAAGCTTTATATGAAGTTTTCAAATGAGAATTCAAAAGCTGTAATAATGGATAAATTCAAAGAAGTATATGCCATTGAAGAAAAATTAAACTATACCACTTTAAATGAAAAAAATAAAAATGATCTTGATTATAAAGCAGCAAAAAAAGCGGATGAAAGTAAAGATTTTTTATTAGCCATGAGCCTATATAAAAAGGCTGCAGAGAAAGGTAATGCCCTTGCAATGTATAGTATCGGATACATTCATTACTATGTTGGTTACCATGGACTGCAAAGCTATACTGATGCAATGAATTGGTATAAAAAAGCGGCAGAGAAAGGAAACGCCGAAGCAATGGACCGCATTGGTTACATGTATTACAGGGGTAATGGCGTTTCGCAAAATTATGTAGAAGCAATGGCTTGGTTTAAAAAAGGTGCAGAACATGGAAATGCAGAATCAATGAAGTATGTAGGGCTAATGTATTCATCAGGTGAAGGAGTTACTAAAGATAAATTCGAAGCTGTGAAATGGTACCGAAAAGGAGCAGACAGAGGTAGTGCAAGTGCAATGTATATGTTGGGATCTACTTATAACTATGGCCAGGGAGTGACTAAAGATAAAATAGAGGCGATAAAATGGTTTAAAAAGGCAGCAGAGAATGGTAGCGAATCTGCCATGTATCATTTAGGCTCAACTTATTTTTATGGGTTTGATGGTCAAACTCAGGATTATACAGAGGCTATGAAATGGCTTCTAAAATCAACAGCAAAAGAAAATAGTAGCAGCTCTAATTTTCTTATTGGAGAATTGTATTATGCCGGCTTGGGTGTAACAAAAGATTATATAGAAGCCATGAATTGGTATAAAAAAGCAGCAGAAATAAGTGATAATGCTATGTTTAAAATCGGTAAACTATATTATAATGGATATGGCGTAACACAGAGTTATTCAGTAGCACTCGAATGGTACAATAAAGCAGCTAAAGAAGAAAATGTTGATGCAATGAAAGAGATTAGTGCAATGTATTTAGTTGGCACAGGTGTTAAAAAAGATAAGAAGATTGCAGCAGAATGGCAAATCAAAGCTGCTGCTCTTGAAGCAAAACAATAATTATATATAGCATTCAACCAAATGAAAAAAATATTACTAGCAATTTTTTTAATAGCATTAATTCAAATTGTTTTTGCTCAAAACAGCATTGCCAAACTAAAATACGAAGAAGCAGAAGAAGCATATTCACTTAATAATTTTGAACTTGTTTTAAGTAAAATAAAAGAAGTGGAAATTTTATTAAAATCAACAAACCCCAAGTTGTTACATTTAAAAATTTTGACTTTAGATCAATTAGTTAAACAACCTGCTTTTAAGAATGACCCCGAATTAATTGCAGGATTACAAAAAGATTGTGCTTTGTATCTTAAGAAATATGAAAGCCTGCAGAGCAACGAAGAAAAATACAGGGAGGTCTTTAAAATTTCAGAAACCCAGGAATATAAAGATGGGGAATTGTTGTATAAAAAAGCCCAGTCCGGAGATATAACAGCCCAGGTAAACATGGCCAAATATTATGAAAGGAAAAAACGATTTGAATCTGCTATTGTGTGGTACGAAAAAGCCGCTCTTCTGGGAAATACAGATGCCATGTATCAGTTAGGATTTATTTATCAATTGCAAAAAAAGGATTTTATTAATTCGGTCAAATGGCATGAAATGGCCGCTGCTAAAGGAAGTAAAGAAAGCATGGTGCGGCTGGGCCAAACATACGAATTGGGGTTCCAAATTACTCCTGTAAATATAGATAAGGCAATTGATTGGTTTAAAAAAGCCGCTGATTTAAAAAGTATTGAAGCAATGCAATATCTGGGTGATCTTAATTTGCATGGGGAAGGTATAGCCATTGATGGGAATTCAGCATTAGAATGGTATACTAAAGCTATCCAACTAAAACCAGAAAACAAGACTGATTCATTTGATTTAACCAAGGTACACTTTCAGTTAATTGAATTGTATTACTCCGGAAAGGCAATTGAGAAAAATTATGAAAAAGTAGAGGAATTTGCAAAAATAGGAAGGCAATTTAGTAAAGCTGATTATTTCGAAGTCGCATTTTTATTTTATTTAGGAGATATTTATAGGATAGGTGGGTTCGGAATAAAACAGGAATATAGTAAAGCGTTCAATTTCTACATGGAATCGGAAAACAATCGAAAAAGGAGTATTTCTAGCTATTCCTCAAGG
>JANPAT010000440.1:0-13838 GCA_031430075.1 Chitinophagaceae bacterium
GGGTCTTACTTTTTTAAACATTTATTTGGAGGTATGTTTATTGCAATTGCTATGACTGGATTAGATCAAGAAATGATGCAGAAAAACATAAGTGTAAAAACCTTGAAAAATTCACAAAAAAATATGTTGAGTTTTGCCTCTGTTTTATTGCTTGTAAACTTTCTGTTTTTGTTTTTAGGCGGGGTGTTATATTTATATGCTTCTGCAAAAGGCATCAGTGTTCCACCCGATGATTTATTTCCAACCATTGCATTAAGTTCAACTTTTGGTACTTCAATTGCAATTATTTTCATCATTGCTTTAGTTTCTGCTTTGTTTCCAAGTGTAGATGGGGCAATTACTTCGTTAACCTCAAGTTATTGTATTGACATTTTAGGAATGAGCAAAAGCAGCCAAAACGAGGCTGATAAAAAGAAAAAAAGATTAAAGGTTCATTTAAGTTTTGCAATAATTTTCTTTTTAATAGTGCTTGTTTTTAAAGAAATGAACGACAAACTTATTATCGATTTTATTTTAAAATTTGCAGGAATCACTTATGGTCCATTATTAGGGTTGTTTGCTTTTGGAATTTTAACCAAACGAAACTTGCAAGAAAAATTCATTTGGTTAATTTGTATTCTAGCACCAATAATTAGTTTAATAATCGATATGGTAAGCAGCCCTGAATGGTATGAGAAAAAATTACATATTAGTTTAGGGTTAACAAATATTTCTCAACAAATTTTTAATGGTTATAAAATAGGTAATGAATTGATATTAATAAATGGTATAATCACTTTTACTTTTTTGTATTTTATTTCAAACAAAAAAATTAATTCGACACATTAAAAAATGGTAATAATTTTTCAACCATAACTTGAGGCATTGTTGTTCTTGCTTTTGTTAGAACATTTATAAAATACAGAACTACCTTTCCTATTGTTAAAAGTTCTTGTTTTTCGTTATAAACTTCATGGTGGAATTCAATTTTGTGAGTTAAGGGTAATTCTCTTAAAGTAGTTTTAATAGTTAATAAATCATCATAATGTGCTGGTCTTAAAAATTTAATTTGCAAATCAACTATAGGCATCATAACACCTAAACTTTCCATTTGTTTATATGTAAAACCAAAGCCTCTAATACACTCGGCTCTAGCAACTTCAAAATATTGTGCATAGTTGCCATGGTAAACTACATTCATTTGATCAGTTTCTGCATATCGTACCCTTACAGTTGTTGTTGTTTCTAACATTTAATTGATTTATGTGGTAAAAGTAAAAGTTCCAATTCATTATCCACAACTTTAGGCATTATTACTTATTTTTTTTTTGTATTTGTACCTTTAGAATGATTTACAATTTTATTAAGAAAGAAATCAAAATATTTGCTCAAAGCAGTTGAACATCATGACTTACATTAAAAAAATTATTTTCAGTTTCAGTTTAATATTTTTTTCAAGTTTTATAGTCAATTGTCAAACAACAAAAGTTTATAATGATATTGACGAAGAATTTAAGTTAGCCAAAGAATGGTATCAAAAAGGTGATTTTAGTTTGGCTTATCCCATCTTTAAAAAGTATTATCAAAATGAATATATTGTTTCCAACTTTCCTCAATATGTTAAATCAGAAACTAGTTTTTATTATTTAGCTAATGCTTTAAATTTAAATGATGAATTAGTTGTAGAAGCAGCTGTAAAATTTATTTCGTTAGCTGAAGCTCAAGTTGCACGTCAGCAAATGTTATGTTTTGTTTTAGCAAAATACTTTTTTAGAAATAAAGAATATTCTTTAGCTATTGAGTATTTTACAAAAGCAGGTAAAGAGAATTTAACTAATCAAGAAATTGCTACATTACAATTTCAAAAAGCTTATGCTTATTTTGCTACTAAACAATTTAAAGAGGCAAAAGTTTTATTCAATAGCATAAGTCAAATACCTACTGATGCAAACTATATTGATGCTAATTATTATTATGGGTTCATTTCTTTTTTCGATAAAAATTATCAACTAGCACTTCAGTCTTTTACCATTGCTGAACAAGATGAATTATATAAAAGTGTGGTTCCTTTTTATATTGCTGAAATTTATTATTTCTTAGGCTATAAAGAAAAGGCTTTAGAAATCAGTGAGAAAGCTTTATTTAGCAATTCATCTCAAGTGTATGAATTAGAACTGAAACAATTGGTAGGCCATTTATATTTTGATAAAAGAGAATACGAAAAAGCTTTACCATATTTAGCCACATTTGTTGAACGAAATGATAAAGTAAGAAGAGAAGATTTATATCAACTTTCATTTTGTTATTATGCAACTAAAGACTGGCAGAAGGCTATAAATGGATTTAAACAATTAGGAGGTAAAGAAGATTCATTAGCACAAAATAGTATGTATTTGCTTGCTGATGCATATTTGAAAACAAATCAAAAGTCCAGTGCTCGAAATGCATTTTTATTTTGTTCAAGTAATAGTAGTAATGCAATACAAAAAGAAGTTTCGGCTTTCAATTATGCAAAATTAAGTTACGAGTTGGGTTACTTAGATATAGCTATTAATGAGTTTAAGAAATTTCACCAAGTATATCCAACATCTAGTTATAATAACGAAGCAACAGAACTACAAATTAGTGCGTTGGCTAATACAAGTAACTATAAAGATGCATTAAGTTTATTCGAAAACTTGCCTATTAAAAGTGAATCAGTAAAAAAAATATATCCTCGAATATTATATTCGAGAGCCACGGAATTAATTAATGATAGACAAATTTCTGATGCAGATGAATTATTGAATAAAGTATTAGCAGCACCATATAATCAATTACAATTAAACCTCACTAATTTTTGGAAAGGAGAATTATCTTATAGAAATGGAAAAATTGAAGAAGCTATTATTTATATTAATCGTTATTTAAGTAATCCATTAATTAATGGAGAGGTAAATATTACAAATGCAAGATATAATTTGGCATATTGTTATTTTAAAATTGGTAACTATAAAGAAGCACTTTCAAATTTCGAATTCATCACAAAAAATATTCAACTGTCTTCATCAAAATTTGAGCAAGATGTTTTTTTGCGATCTGCTGATTGTTATTATATGTTAAGGAGCTATCAAAATGCTTTAAAAAATTATCGAAGAATAATCGATTTAAATCTCGAAACAGCCGATTATGCTAGTATTCAAACTTCTATTATAGCCGGTGCTTTAGGAACTGAAAAACTTAAAATTGAAACTTTAGAAAACATTCCTTACCAATTTCCTAAATCTGAATTAGTAGCAGAGGCTTATATGGAACTTGCCAAAACATATATGGCTAATGAAAACTTCGAAAATGCCATTATTAACTTTAAGGAGATTATCAAAAATAAAAAGTTTCAGAATTTATTTCCAGAAGCATATTTGAAATTAGGTATTGCTTATTTCAATTTAAATAAAAATCAAGAGGCCTTACAATATTTTAAAACACTCGTAAAAGAATATCCAAACACAGCAGAGTCTGATAATTCTATTGAGTACATTAGAAGTATTTTCATTGAAAATCAACAAGCAAGTGCTTTTATTAATTTTATGAAAGAAAATGGTAAAGCCATTTCTTTTAGTGAAGAGGATTCCCTTAGTTATGCCTCAGCTTATTTAAGGTTCGAAGCAGTAGACACTAGTAATGCTGTTTCTGGATTAAATAGTTACTTGAAAAATTTTCCAAATGGAAAGTTTGTTTTGAATGCACAATTTATGTTAGCAGAAACTTATTACAACAAAAAGAATTTTGAAAATGCACTTCAATTATATCAAACAATAGTAACTAAATACCCAAATAGTTATGCCGAACGAAGTGCTTTGCAAACTGCCAGAATTTATTATTTTGAAAAACTAGATTATAATAACGGTGAAAAATATTTTGCAATTACCAAAGCAATAGCAACCCAACAAGAAAATATGTTAGAAGCAATGCGAGGTTTACTTCGTTGTCAGTATAAATTAAAAAATTGGGAATATGCAGTTTCAAATGCACAAGAACTTTTAGCAGAAAAAGGAATAGCAACAGACGATAAAATGATGGCAAACTTGATGATTGCAAAGCAAAGTCAGGATAAAAATAAATTAGATGAAGCACTATCATCCTATAAACAAGTACTTAATTTAGGTAAATCAGAATATAGTGCAGAAGCCAATTATAGAATTGCTGAAATATATTTTATACAAAACAATTTTAAAGATGCAGAAAAAAATGCATTCGATTGTATTAAGAAATTTGGCTCGTACAATTATTGGTTGGTGAAAAGTTATTTGTTGTTAGGTGATATTTATTTTAAGCAAAACGATTTGTTTAATGCAGAGGCTACTTTTAAAAGCATAGCAGAAAACACCACTATTGCAGAATTAAAAACTGAAGCAAAAAATAAATTAGCCATGGTTATTGAAGAAAAAAATAAAGTAAATAAAGTAGAATCAAATTAAAATTTAATGAAAAACATTATTAAAATATTACTCTTATTTATTTTTTTTATTTCATGCTTAGAAGTTCAAGCACAAAGAACAAAAAAGAATAAAAAAAATGTAATCACAAAAAAAACGAATGTAAAATCGAACAATATTTCGAATTTAAATTCAAAAACTTCAGCAGTAATAACAAGAGTAACTTTAGATACAGTTAAGCCAAATGTATTAACCATTACATCAACCTTCAAACCATTTTTAAGAAGTGCTAGTAAGTTAAATTTTACTGCATCAATGCCCATGTTAGATACCAATAAACTTAATTTGGCTTATAGTATTCCTGCACAAAATTTAATATTTACTTATCAACCTGTACCCATTAAGCCTATTGCTTATACTAATAGTGTCAATACCACAATTGCAAATAGTAATTACATAAAATTGGGCTTTGGTAATTATGCCAAACCTTATGCAGAAACTGGTTTAAGTTTTGGTTCAAATAAAACTACCTTGTTTACTGTATTAGCAAAATATCATCAAGCAAAAGGTAGCATACTTTTTCAAGAATCTACACAAGCTCAAGTTAATTTAAATGCAGATTTTAATACAATTAAAAATCATGATTTGGTAGCTTCATTTTTATATAAGCTTACAGCTCAAAATAAATATGGTACAAATCCAAATTTTGTTTTTAATAAAGATCAATTGAAACAAAATTTTAATACAGCAGAAGCTGCATTTCAACTGCATTCCAAAGCCAGTTCTGAATTTGGTATTACTTATCATCCCAAATTAAAGGCAAGTTTGTTTTTTGATGATAAACAAGCAAATGAAGCATCAATTATTCTTGAGGCTCCAATTGAAAAATATATTTCAAAAAAAATATCATTGGGTGTAGGAATTTTGGCTGATTTGTCTTTTTATAAAAATAATAATACCTCTATTTCAAATAATGTATTTGCAATTCAACCAAAGATTCAATTTACAAATCAAGATTTGATGATTAGGTTGGGCGTACAACCCACTTGGAATAATACTGAATTAGAATTACTTCCTGATATTGCAGCAGAGTACTTTTTGGCAAAAGAAAAATTCATTGTTTTGGGTGGAATAAAATCTTGGATTCAGAAAAATACTTTTCAATCAATGGCATCCATCAATCCATATATTGATCAGCCAACAATGTTCTTAAATACAAAAACAAATGAAATTTTTGCTGGATTAAAAGGTGCAGTGGGTAAACACTTTTCATTTGCTGGAAAATTGTCTTTCATTAAAACCACTAATCAAGTTTTGTTTGCCAATGATACAGCCAATAATAAAAGTCAGAATTTTAATATTTTGTATGAACCTAATTTGAAATCCATTAAAATAAGTGGAGAAATTAGCTATACCGATAAAGAAAAATTTAGTTTAGTTACCGGAGTGGTATTTACACAATTTACAGCCCAAGAAAAGTATGAAAAAGCATTTGGAATTTTACCTTTTGAAATTAATAGTAGTGTTAGGTATCATGTTTTGAAAGATGTTGTTTTAAAGTCTGATTTATTTATTTGGGATGGGGCACATTACAGAGTAAAAAACAATATTACCGGCAAATCAAAGATGGTTTTGGATTTAAATATCGGTGCAGAGGTAAAAGTTTTAAAAAATACTAATTTTTATCTAGATTTAAACAACTTATTCAACACTGAATATCAAAGATGGAATCAATATAATGTTTTTGGTTTCAATGTTGTAGCAGGAGTTGTATATTCGTTTCAATAAATTAATCCCAATATTATGTTATATGAACTTTTTTATAAATATTTAATTTTAAACGGTAGAGCATCAATGCCTGGAATAGGAACTTTTGGGGTTGAACAAGTTCCAGCTACTATGGATTTTGAAAATAAAAAACTTAACCCTCCAACACAAAATATTCGTTTAGAAAGTTTTGATATTGCTACAGATACCTATTCTTTATATAACTATTTAGCAAGAGAACTAAAAGTTGATGAAAGCGAAGCTGCAAGAAGGTTTCAAGAGTTTTCTCATGAAATTCAAAAACAAGCAAATAGTAATCAAATTGTGTTATTACCGGGTATTGGTAAATTGAGAAAAGATTTGATAAACGGATTTGTTGTTGATCCTGAAACAGAAAATAAACAAGTGATGCAAGATTTGTGGATTTCAAAAACACAAGCAGCAAATACAGGTTTATTAGATATTTATAATTCAGGAAAACCTGATAGTATTAAAGAATATCAGCCAAATTCTAACCCAGAAAAAATGATAGTTAAAGAAACAGATGATTATTGGTGGGTAATTGCAATTGTTTTAGCTATAATGGGCTTAGGTGCTTTATTATATTATTATATTTAAAAAATTTATTGTTTTGAAATCGGAGCAGAAACTTTAGTTTCTGCTTTTTTGTTTTCATTGCTTTCTAAAAAAAGTTTAATGGCAACAATAAATAACAAAATGCTAAATACTTTTTTTAAAGTTTTTTCGGGTATTGAAACTGCAAGTTTACCTCCAAAAAATCCTCCTACAATAAAACCTATGGCTAAGAAAATTACAATTTTAAAATCAACATGACCTTCTTTATAATATTGTAACATGCCAAGAATTACAACAGGTAAAGTTAACAAAGCCAATGAAGTTCCCTGTGCCATTTTTTGAGTAAAAGCTAAAAAGAACACTAAGCAAGGAACTATAATAATACCACCACCCACACCCACCAAACCACTTAAAACTCCTGCAAAAAATCCAATGAGAATAAGTGTTACAATAATGCCAAAAGTTAAAGTCATTTTAGATTTCAATTGATGATTTTTTATAATTATTTTTTTGATTCCAAACTAGTGCACTAGCACCAAGTATTGCAGCATCCGATTCCTGAAGTTCACTGAAAATAAGTTTTACTTTATTTTGAAAAATTGGAAGTAAATTTTGTTCCATGTGTTTTTTAGTTGGATTAAGCAAAAGGTTACCTGCTTTAGTTAAACCTCCAAAAAGTACAATGGCTTCTGGTGAAGAAAACATAACAAAATTTGCTAACGATTCTCCTAAAATTTGTCCGGTAAACTGAAAAATATTGTTGGCAATATTATCTCCTTTCATTGCACATTCATAAACTGTTTCACTGGTTAATTCATTAATTGTATAATTTCTTAAAAGGCTAGGTTCTTCGGGGTAAGTTGTAAGAAACTCAATAGCTGTTTCTCTTACTCCAGTAGCACTTGCATAGGCTTCAAGTGAGCCAGCCATTCCAGTACTTTTATGAATTCTACCTCCTGGTCTTATTATAGTATGTCCTAATTCGCCAGCAAATCCATCGTGTCCAACAACTATTTTTCCATCTATAACAATACCACTGCCAACACCAGTGCCTAAAGTAATGGTAATAAAGTGTTTCATATTCTTACAAGCACCATACTTCATTTCTCCCATTGCTGCAGCATTTGCATCATTGGTAAGTTTTGTTTTTAATTTAAATTTTCGCTTCAAAATATCAGCAATAGGAATAATTCCTTTCCATTTTAAATTTGGTGCATACTCAATTGTACCAGTATAAATATTTCCATTAGGTGCACCAACTCCAATACCAACAAATTTCTTTACACCACCAGCATTGTTAATCATGGGGTTTAGCTTTTGGTATAAATCATCAATAAAATTTTCAACAACTTCATGTTGATTGCTGGGAATTCTATCTTGAACAATAATTTCTCCTTTAGCATTTACCACTCCAAATTTTGTAGTAGTGCCACCAATATCAATACCTATTGCAAACTTTTGTGAATTTATTATTTCCATTTCTATTTTATTAATGTCCTGAAACTGCAGTTACTTCAGCATCATAATCTATGCCCTGACTTTTTAAAACACTTTTTACTTTTAATGCAAAGTATACTAAATATGCAAAACAAAATACAGGAATGATGTAAGAGTGATGAATACCATAGCCTGCAATATCAGGCTGTGATGCTTGTAAATAATCTGATAGTTTTCCTTGCAAAGGAGGAATGATACCACCTCCTAAAATCATCATAATTAAAAATGCTGAACCTTGTGTTGTATATTTTCCTAATCCTGCTATCGATAATGAAAAAATACATGGCCACATAATTGAGCAACACAAACCACCACTTAAAAAGGCATAAGTAGCAATTGTGCCAGTAGTCATTAATCCTATTATCATTGCTACAACACCTAAAAAGCTAAACACAAATAAAGTTTTGGCTGGCTTATCTTTTGTAAAATAAAATGCAGCAATTTGTATAAAAATACAAATAACATAATAATATAGAGGCGTCATGTCATATTTCGAAATGCTGTTTACAATAATAATAACAGAAAATGCAACTAGTGGAACAATAAAAGTTAGTACTTGTTTTGTTTTATTTTGAATTTCAAATGCACTGATTGCACCTGTCCACCTGCCAATCATTAAGCTTCCCCAATACATTGAAATAAATGGAGCAATTTGTGAGGATTGGAAACCACCAAAATCTTTTTGTTTTAATAACTCACTTAAGTTACTACCAATAGTAACTTCTACACCTACATAACAAAATATAGCAAGCATACCTAAAACCAATTGAGGAAATTTCATTGCTCCCCAACCATCAGCATTTTTTTGTGCAGTTCTATTTGCTAATAATAATCCTCCAACTACAATTACAAGAGCTCCAATTAACCATTTCATTCTAAATACTTCTAATGCATATTTTTCAGAAGCACTAATATCTGTTGGAATGTTTTTATAGCTATTAAAGATGGGTACATACATGATGATTAATAAACCAGTAATAATTAGTAAAAAATTTAATGCCTTATTTGCTTGTTCGGTTTTTTCTTCATTAATACCAGCAGGTACTTTTTTTGAAAAATAAAACATTGCAGCAGCTGCAATAAATAATGCACCTACACCCGAATAAAGAATAATTACTTTGCTTAAACTAAGGGCAGCAATTTGCTCATCTGTTATTGCAGCAGCACTTCCAAAGAGTGCCAGTGCAACTACTATAGGTCCTATCATTGTGCCAAAACTATTTATACCACCACCAAGATTTACCCTACTGGTTCCTGTTGAAGGATCTCCTAAAGAAATGGCAAAAGGTTGTGCAGCGGTTTGTTGTAAACTAAAACCCAATGCAACAATAAATAAACCAGCAAGCATACCTGTAAAAGTGTTGGCATTAACTGCTATAATCATTGCTGCAGCACCTAAAGCAGAAAATAATAAACCATAAACAATGCTTTTCTTGTAACCCCATTTTCCAACTAAATCTTTTCCTCCAAAAGCACCATATGCAAATAAACCTAATGCTCCAATGTAGTAAGCAAAATAGAATGCAAAGTCTATGAGCTGACTTTGAAATTGATCTAAACTAAATTTATGTTTACAAAAAGGGATGAAAACATTATTGCCAGCAGCAATAAATCCCCAGAAAAAAAAGACTAAAATTAAAGTAGTAAGAGCTCCTGTATTGGTAGGTTGTTTTATACTCGCATTCATTTTGTAGTATTTAGTTTATGGTTTAAGACTTTGAAAATATGCTGTATTTATAACATATCAAATAAAATTTATTTTTACAATTTATCTTCAATATGATGTTGTATTACAAAATAAGATGTTATGATAGAAGATAAAATAAAATATGTAATTATATAGATATTTGAATGCGATAGGATGGAAGATAATTTAAACCAATCATTTGTTGAGATGATTATATATATGCCAAAACTATTTTTGATAATTTCAAAAACAATTGCCAAACTATTCATATCCATAAGTTCTGCATAGGCATAGACTGATAAAAAAATAAAGCCTCCATAAATAAACATATCTGGAGAACCAATATTTGCAATGTTGTAAAATAGATAACTAGCAAAAAGCAAGGTCATGATTATTTGAAACCAGCTCCAAATTTGTAGGGCATTTGAAGCTTTTGAATTATATTTTTCAAAATTGTATGGGTCTGTAATTTTATGAATTGGAAATTTTTCCTCAACATCTAAAGGTCGCCAGCCTGTAGGCATAAACCAAATTCTACATTTATCCCAAAAGTTTTTAGTTCTCCATGCATCTTGAATTAATAAAAACAGATGTTGAAAATTTATTTTTATTGGATTCCATGTTTGTACTGGCCTTGTTATGCCATAAACAGGTTCAACATTATTTAATTCTTCTTGGAAAGTGCCAAAGAGTTTATCCCAAATGATGAAAATTTGGGATAAGTTTTTGTCGAGGTATTCTTTATTAAGTGCATGGTGTACTCTATGGTGTGATGGTGTTACAATAATTTTTTCTAAAAAACCCATCTTGTCAATATGCCTGGTATGATACCAAAATTGAGCAAATAACTGAATGGGTAAAAGTGTTGCTATAACAATTTGTGGAATGCCTACAATAGCAGCAGGCAACAATAAAAACGTAAACAAATTGAAAAAAGAAGAAATACTTTGTCTGAGTGCACATGCCAAATTAAACTCTTCACTACTGTGGTGTATAATATGTTTATTCCAAAAAATATTTATTTCATGACTCCATCTGTGTATCCAATAACCCTGAAAATCTATAGCTATAAAAGCAAGTATATAAACAGTAATGGTGTTTTGAATATTGAATAATGCAAGATGTTTTAGCATGAACCCATAACTCAAAATACCAATACTTAGTTTCAATACATCTTTAGTAACATTTGTAATACCACTGCTTAAAGAGCTAATCATATCCATATTTCTTACAGTATCAAATCCTTTTTTCCAGCCATACCATTTTTCTAATAATACAAAAAATAAGAATAAGGGCATTGCTATTAAAATTATTTTTCCATAAGTTTCCATGTTTGAATTTATTTCTTTCTGCAACTATATTTAAAATTATTTGGCTTCATCTACATCTTTAATAAAGCTAATAACTCCACTCATAAAAACTTTTTGATCATCCCACATAGCTAAATGACTACCATTAGGGCAGTATAAATACCTACCTTTTTTCACAGCTTTACTTTGTGCTTCCATTGCTGCAGGATCCATAGTATCATGCTTTGCACCAACCATTAAAGTAGGCACAATAATTTCATGTAATCTATTTTTAATATCCCAATTAGCTAATCTTCCACTAACACCAAACTCACTAGGGCCTTGCATCATAGTATAAATTTCTGCATTAACATGTTTCATGGCTCTATTAAATCCATCTGGCCATTCTGCTAATCTGCATAAATGTTCTTTATAAAAATTCGGAATTAATAACTCCATATAACGAGGGTTATTAAAATCTTTTTTTGCTTCAATTGCTTTTATTTCTTTTAAGACATCAGGGTTCATTTGTTTGGCTAAAACTTCATCTGCATATTTGCCATATTCTGGTGCACTGGCAACCATGTTTGCTACAACTAAACCTTTTAAATGTTGCTGATATTTTAATGCATATTCCATAGCAAGAATGCCACCCCAGGAATTTCCTAGTACATAAAAATTATTTTTATCTGCACCAATAGCTTTACGAACTTGTTCCACTTCTTCAACAAATCTTTCAGTGGTCCATAAAGAACTATCTTTTGGTTGATCGCTGTAATAAGAACCTAATTGATCGTATTCGTAAAACTCAAAACCTTCTCTTTGAAAAAAAGTTTCAAAACATTCCATGTATTCATGTGTCATTGCAGGCCCACCATGTAACAAAAGAATTTTAATTTTAGGATTGTTGCCAAAGCGTTTTGTCCAAACATTAAAATCACCAATTGCTGTTTTTATTGGAATCATTTTTACTCCTGCCGATTCAATCGAATCTTCGTAGGTAAAATAATTTGTTAGTTTGTTAGAATTAGAAGAACATGAAAGGTTAAATAGTAACAATAGAAAGCTGCATAAACGAATATTAAACATTTTTTATTTTTATTTAGTTAATTCTCTTTTATTTAAGTACAATATTAACTATACTCAAAATTCAAAGCATAATTAGAATACAGCTTTATAAGTCATAGTTAAGTTTATTTTCTGAGCTCCACTGTTATAAGAGAAAGGTGAAATTCCGCCATTACCATCAAATCCATTTGCATATAATTTTCCATTTTCAACTATGGCAATTGTATAGTTACCTGCAGGAAGGTTAACCTGAAAAAAGCCTTCTGAATCGGCATTAACTTGTGCTACTAAAGCTGTATTAAAACTATCGTAAAAAACACTTGAATTAGCAGATGGAGTTGCATTGCTTAATGTGGTGTACTGGTAAATTTTAATTGTTCTTTGAACAGCACAATTTGTGCAAGTTGTAGAATTTGGTGCAATTGGTGGCATACAATTTCCTTCCATGGAAGATACTGTACCCCAAACACCAGATGAAATTGTAACCTTAGCAGCGTTTTTGGTATAAACTTTTTGAATATCACAAACATTATAATTTTCAGCAGTTAGTTTTTCATTGCATTGTGTAAAAATTAAAGCAGTAAAAATTATGGCTACATATTTTAATACTTTTTTCATTTGTGTTTTTTAAATTAGTAAAAGCTAAATTACCTAATATTAATTGTACAATAAAAAAAGTTTATAAATAACTATTACTGCTCAGCATATTCAAGAATATCTGAAGGCTGGCAATATAAAGCTTTGCAAATTGCTTCAAGAGTACTAAAACGAATGGCTTTTGCTTTACCAGTTTTTAAAATAGATAAATTAGATAAAGTTAAACCAACTTTTTCTGATAAATCATTCAATGAAATTTTTCGTTTAGCCATCATAACATCTAAGTTTACAATTATTGGCATGGCTTATACAGTTAATTCGTTTTCGTTTTGGATTTCTACACCTTTTGAAAAAATAGTGGCAATAATATAAATTACTGCAGCCATTAAAATAAAGGCTTGACTATCTTCCCAAAACTGATTAAGGTTATCAATTTCATAACCATGATGCATTAAATTTTTAGCAATTTGTCGGGCTATGTAACTTATTAAACCAATTGAAAAAGTGTAGTAACTAATTTGTGAAATCTGTTTTGCAACAAAACTGCTGAATGGTTTTGCAAGATCAATTTTAGTTACTAGAACAATAACAACATAAAATAGGACTGCTTTCAAAATAGCGATAAGTAGAATAAAACTATACATACCGAAAAAAGCCCATTTACTAAGTTCATACATTTTACTTAAGTCCAATTTTTGATATAAATTTTGGACAAATTCTGGCTTGTACAAACTGAAAATAAAATTGACTATCAGGCCACCTGCTTCAATGCAAAGGCCAACAAAGATGACCCAAGAAACAATCTTTACGACTGTAAAAACGAAGTTGTTTGTTTTTGACATGATTGATAAATTTTAAATTGATGTCGCAAACATAACTAATATTTATTGATAAACAATAAATATTAGTTATAAAAAAATAAATTATTTTTAAATATTTAATTACTAAGCAATCATTTAAAAT
>JANPAT010000441.1:0-1547 GCA_031430075.1 Chitinophagaceae bacterium
CAATTAGCACTTGATGGTGGTACTCTAATTCCGGCGGCTACTTCTCCGTATACCTTTACGGGTCTTTTAGCAGGCTTACATACGGTTACTGCTTATGATGCGAATTATGATTTCGAGAATGAGCTAAGCCCAGGTTGTACAGATGAAGAAAGTGTGACTGTAGATCCGATTGTTTGTGGAGGTCATATCTTCCCGACACAGACAACCTGTTGTAATTATGTAACAGGATCTGCTTCTGAATTACTAAATGCTTGTACAAAAGATAAAAGTGAACTAAGTGGAATTGGTCCAGATGTAGATGTTGCAATACCAGGTGTGTTCTTCTATTATTCTTACTGCAACTGAAGCTGCTGCTAATGAATTTCAAAGAGATTTTAATTTACTAGCGGGACAATATAATTATTTAATTGTTGATGGATTTGGTAAAGAATGTAATAGTAGTGTGCGTCTTGAGATTACAGGTCCTACAACTGCATTAGACTTGTCTGCTTTAGGACATACCGATTTAACCTGTGAAGGTCCAAATACGGGCACAATCACAGCCACATTCTCTGGAGGTACGCCACCATATCAATTACAACTTGATGGCGGCGCTCCATTTGTGGCAACTTCTCCGTATACCTTCACTGGTGTTGCTGCAGGTCCACATACGGTTACTGCTTATGATGCGAATTATGATTTCGAGGATGAACTAAGCCCAGGTTGTACAGATGAAGAAAGTGTGACTGTAGATCCGATTGTTTGTGGAGGTCATATCTTCCCGACACAAACAACCTGTTGTAATTATGTAACAGGATCTGCTTCTGAATTACTAAATGCTTGTACAAAAGATAAAAGTGTATCAAATAGTTATGGTCCAAAAGTAGATGTTGCAATACCAGGGGTGTTCTTCTATTATTCTTATGTGACAGCACCTTCAGCTAACTTTACAATTGAATTGAGACAGACTAAAGACAGTAACTTGAATAAATTCTTCAAAATTCAGGGATATCCTGGTAATTTATCACAGCTTCGTTTGTCTACTGAAACTTGTGGATCTGTATCCTATACAGCTAGCTTTATTGCTACTGGTACAGGTGCACGATATGTTGTAACCGGCGCTACGATTGGTGCACGATATGTGGTTTCAGTTAAATACGATACGAAATCAATTCAAGGTGGTATATACGCCGGAAGTCCTTATGTTAACACCTATACTTTTCAAAGTTTCGTAGGGCCTACTGTGATACCGCTTGTACTTACAGCTGACGCAGCCAGTGAAGGGCATGTAGATGCCGTATCAGGTTGTTCAGACAACACTCCATTACCAGGAGCCTGTTCACTTACTGCAAAATCTGACAGTACTACTGTAAGTGTAGGTTTTGACGTTTATCCTGTTCCGTTTAAAGATCAGTTAACAATCAGATATAATTATGATTACAAAACAGATGTGAAAATAGTAATATTTGATATTTTGGGCAGAGTCTTGATGACCTATGATGACAAAGAAGCCTACTTTGGTAAAGAAGTGACTTTGCATCCTGAATTCATCCAAAAAGCAGAAAACA
>JANPAT010000442.1:0-4813 GCA_031430075.1 Chitinophagaceae bacterium
GCCTTGCACACGCTGTTGCATTAAGTCCATCCTGCATTGGCATTGGTTTGGGTGAAAACACAGCTTTATTAATTTCAAGTGGCAATACTGCAAACTGTATTGGTTCTGGGATGGTGGTTATGATAGATGGTAACAAAATAAAATATACTAATATTAATGTAGTTGATGATTCTAAACCTATTTATATTGAAAACCTAATAGTAAGTATTTGGGTAGAGGGTTGTTGTTTTAAATTGAATGATTTATAATAGATCTTTTAAATAATTAATTATCTTTTAACTCCATTAAAATATTTTGCAAGGTATTAGTGCATTTTCTTTTTGAGAATTACTTAAAAGGATTTTTAAAAGGTAAAATTTTGTAACTATTATTTTCATAAGATGAATTGTAATATTACTTTTGTTTTGAAGCAATTCGAAGAACAATAAAAGCAAATGAAAGTAATTCACAAAAGTGAATGAAGGAGCTTTTAAAATTGCAATAAAATATTGGTTTACAGCTAATTAATCGCTTTAAATTAAGCCCTAACGCGGTCGCAAAATATAAAAGCACAAAGTTTGTGGTTTTATATTATACAAAATATTAGCTGTATTAATTTTCCTTTGCATATTTAGGCTTACCATTTAAATTGTAAATAATCGGTCTAACACTTTACATTTGAAACATACAATTTTTTAAATTATAATTTCAAATACTGAAATCGAAAAGAACCATACTGAACTATATACTTGTTAGAGAATCTGAAAGTAAACTAGTAAAAAGTCTTTTTATATTCGAATTTTTTCAGGGTTCAGGTATTGCTCTATATTTTACAGCCGCCATATCTATTTTCTTACACCATCTATCCACTACAGATCTTTCAAAAGTGTATGTACTTTCTGCTTTATTGTTATGGGCTGCTGGATTTCTTTATCATAAATTAGAGCAGTCATTGAGTATTAAAAAATTAGTAACAACAATTGTTATTTTTAATACTGTTGCCATCATCCTCTTTAGAATTTTTTACACATATTATGATGAAGTATGGTATTTGTATTTATTTCTTTCTTGCTATAATGTTTTGTATTTATTAAATAATTTAGAGTTCTGGGGTTTAGCAGCTCAAGTTTTTGATGTGAGACAAAGCAAAAGGCTATTTGGAGTTATTAGTGCCGGTGATATACCAGCAAAAATGATTGGGTTCTTATCGGCCTATTTAATTATTCCATTTATTGGAACTGAAAATCTTTTAATAGTAGCAGCTTTTTTAACACTGCTTTCTGCTGTACTAATTGGAAGAATGTTTAAACATATACATGCTAATCAGCCTTCAACAAAACCCAATAAGCACTATTTTAATCCAAGCATTAAAAGTATACATACAGTAATTACTGGAAATAAATTAATTAGAAAAATAGCAATAGTTTCTTTTTTTTCTTTTGCTATTTTTTTAATTGTAAATTTTATTTTTTATGGATATGTAAAAGATGAATTCAAATCGGATAAAGACTTAGTTGCTTTTTTTGCAATGTTTTTTGCTACAACCAGATTAATCACATTTGTATTAAAAATTGCTGTAGCTAATAAAATGACAGATAAAATTGGCTTAAGAAACGCATTGATGATTCCACCTTTAATTTTATTTCTTATATGTGCAAGTGGGCTTTTTCTCATTCAAGAATTTGATGGTAACAGATATACATTTTATTTATTTGGCATTTTATCAGTAATAACAGATGTACTACGTTCGGCAATACAAACACCTGTATTATTATCAATATTACAGCCACTGCCTGTACATCAAAGATTAAAGGGTCATACCATTATTAAAGGCTTAATGGACCCCTTTGCATTTTTATTTACCGGCATTTTCTTATGGATATTTTCAACCTCTCAACAGGTTGATTTTGTTTATTTAAATTATGTAATAATATGGCTGATTTTATTTTGGGCTTTTTTTACTTGGTCTGTAGACAATGATTATTTAAAAACACTAGAAACAGCAGTAAGCAATAGATATCTTAATGAAAGGGAAATAGTTATTTCAGACAAAGCATCACTAAAATATTTATTAGGTAAATTAATTGATGGAGATGAAGCAGAAGCTATTTCGGTACTTAAACTTATTTCGGAACAATCAATTGAAAAGAAAATATTTTTTGAAGAAGGTTTAAAGCATGCTTCTAAAAATTTGAATCTGGCTACTTTAGCTATTATTCAGAGTAGGCATGAAGTTGAAATGCTACAAACTTTACAATCGTTTTTAACCTATCCAGAAAAAGAGCAAATACTGCCTGAAATTATTACAACAATTAGTGCTTTAGACAAAAATTTTAAAATGGATGATTACATCAAGCATCCCAATGCAGATGTTGTATTTGCAGCTACTTTATCTACCATTCCTAATCTTGAAATAGAAAATAAGGAAAAAGCTGACGAAGTTTTATATCAACAATTTCATAAAAAAGGAGATGCTAATAAAATAAATGCCTTAAAAGTTGTTGCAAAACTTAAGATGATGAAGTTTGAATATAAAGTGATAGAATTGATGTATAGTGAAAATGATTTAATTAAATCAGCAGCAAGGCTAGCAAGTGCATCATTAGGAACAGAACAAATAATTATTAAATTGATTGAAGATTTTAAAATCAATAAAATTGATTGGGATATTTTAGAAGCCCTTTCAAAAATTGGTTCTTCAGTTATCAACCATATAGAGCCTATTTTAGTTGAGAGCAAATGTCAGGGTCCTAAAGCCAGAAAATTAATATTGTTACTTGGAAAAATTGAATCAATTGAATCAAAAATTCTATTAGAGTATTTATTAGAAAACTATCCAGAAAATGCAGATGCTATAATTAACAGTTTGAACCAGATTAAAATTTTATCTACAAAAAATAAACACGATTATCATCAGTTAATTATGCAACATTTAGAGGTTGCTGTTCAAATTTTATTTACTATTAAGTATTCACAAAAATTAAATCCTATTTTAACCAATGCTTTTGAAATAGAGCTAAATGCAATTCGTAAAAAATGTTTGTATTGGTTTTCGTGTCTACATGATAGTAGTACAATAAAAAAAGTTAGTAATGGATTTTATATTAACACTAAAGAATCAATTGCAAATGCTATTGAAATAATTCAATTAACTGTAGCAAAAGATTTTGCAAAATTATTTGCTCTTGTTTTTGAAAATTCTTCTGTGGATGATAGATGCTTGCAATTAGAATCTAATTATAATCCCTTAAAGTTAACTGAAACAATTCTTGCCAAAAATATTTTATTCGACTTAAATTATTCTTACACTAATTGGACTAAAGCTTGTGTTTTATATCATATTAAAGATCGAAAAAATATAATATCCTATGAGTTTATTCAGCCATATACACTTTCTAAAAACGAAGTATTAAAAAATACCGCCGAATTTGTAATCTCTTCATTAAATAATCCTAATGTTAATAAATGAAACCTATAAATCAAAATAGACTTTTACTAATTGAAAGAGTTTTGCTTTTAAAAACAGTATCTATTTTTTCAGAAACACCTGAATCTATTTTAGCTGAAATAGCTCATTTAATGGAAGAAGAAGTTATTGCAGAAAATACTATTGTTGTTACTGAAGGTGAGATTGGAAATTGTATGTACATTATTTATAAAGGAGAGGTACGAGTTCATAAAGGAAATCAAACTCTTGCTATTCTTAAATACAACAATTATTTTGGTGAGTTAGCATTGTTAGATACTGAAAAAAGATCTGCAACAGTAACAACCCAAACTGAATGTATTTTTTATAAAATAAACCAAGAACCTTTTTATGACTTATTAGAGTTTAGCCCCGAAGTAATTAAGGCTGTAGTTCAAAACTTAAGCAAAAGATTAAGAGATGCAAATTATAAAATATTTGAACTATCCAATAAAACTTAATCTGAAACAACTGAAATTGCTTTTAAATTATTTTGTTTTGTTCTTTCTCTATTTGCTATGCTAAAAGAAGTTAAATATTGATGTTTTGTTAAAAATTCTAATTGTACTTTATTCCATAATTCAAGGTTTTTAATCAAAGAATTTAATTGTAATTCTTTAAATAATTTTTCAGAAATAGGTATATAATCAAATCTTCCTAAATAGTCTAAGTCGGCATCTGCAATTATTTCCTCAAGTTTATTATTTGTTTTATTGGGTATCTTAGTAGCCATTATCATTCCACAAATCTTTTCAATTTGGTGTTGGGAAAATCCTAGATTTGGTAAATCCATTTTTGCGTATTCACAACCTTTACTTTCATGCCCATTGTAAACTTCTATGAACCCCGAATCATGATAAGCAATGGCAACTCTTAATAAACTAATATCTTCTTCAGATACATTTTCTGACTCTGCAATTTGCATTGCTGCATTCATTACATCCAATGTATGAAAGTAACTATGGTAAATTAATTTAGGTGATAATTCATTTTTTAATCTTGTAATTATCTCTATTTCTGCTTTTAGAAAATTGGACATAAAGTAATTGAGAAATTAGGGGAATAATGATTAACTTATTGAGTAATAGCTCTAAATTAATAAAAAAAAATGTATTATTTAAAAATAAGTTGTAAATTTATAAACCGATAGGAACTAGAAACTGTTAAAATATCCTCTTTAAGCCAAACATAAACTCTTCGAATCAGGTTGTACAATTCTTTTGAAAATGCATTTAGATTAATAATTATTTCGTCTAGATGATCATAAGTTTTGCATTTTCTCAAGTTTTTTTTTAAATATCAAAATTAAACCCAATGAGAAAATTTTTGGTTTCTTCAATTTCGGCTGTACTTACTTTTCTGTCCTTT